>CAZIXB010000008.1:0-30117 GCA_964543205.1 uncultured Victivallales bacterium | reverse complement strand
TTGCCAATTCGTGCCCTCACAGTGGCGCTATCCGCGCTCGCAGTAGGAATTCTGTTAGAAATGCGGGCTAATACCTGGGATCAACCTTAACCGGAAGATCGCCGGTCTGGCCAAGAACCACTCCCCTGTAGCCGTCCGTGGTCTGCGAAAGATGCCATACCCCGTGAGGCTCGAAAATAGCCATATCATCGGCCCCGTCCCCGTCGTAGTCAGCAGGAACCGGGATATCGTTAGGCCCGCCTAACTGGAGCCCGGCGTACCCGGCGGAGCTGCGTGCAAGATGCCACGTGCCGTTGGCTTGGTAGACGGCCAGATCATCTGTCCCGTCCCCGTCGTAATCCGCGGGAACAGGCTTGTCAGTCGATAACAAGCCCCATTCCTCAACCTTCACGCCATCTGAAGAACAGATCAGGTACCATGTCTGGTTCGAAGGTCTGTATACTCCTATGTCTGCTATGCCGTCCCCGTCATAATCCGCCGGGACCGGAATATCCCCGGAACCGCCCCAGCCTATGCCGTAGTAGCCGTCGGTAGACTGGGAAAGATGCCATACCCCGCTCCATGGCTCGTAGATGGCCATGTCAGTGGCGCCGTCCCCGTCATAATCGGCGGGAACGTTTATCACGCCCGGTGTCCCAAGCTGCAGCCCGGCATATCCAGCAGAGCTCCTTGCAAGATGCCAGGTGCCGTTCTGCTGATAAGCCGCGGGGTCCGCAAATCCGTCGCCGTCATAGTCCCCGGCTACCGGAAGGTCGGACGCGAGAAGCCCCCATTCGTAATTCTGGACAGTTCCGTCGGAACTGCGCAATATACGCCAGACGTTGTCAGAAGGGCGGTATACTGCGATATCCGCGCGTCCATCTCCATCGAAATCAATTGGATTCAGCTTCCCTTCCCTTATAGTCAAGGTTACACCGATATTTTCAGTGCCGTTCGTTGCGTCCGAAATAACCGATATGACACCGTTGTAGGTACCCGTGGTCATCCCGCTGGTATCTGCCTGGACGGTAATTGTATCCCGCTCTCCCCCGCTTGATCCGCTGGTTGGAGACACACTCAGCCACGACACGTTTGTCTCGATCTGATAATTAAGCGTGCCGGCGCCCGAATTCCACACTTGAAAGCTCTGCGATGGCGGAGCCACACCTTCCTTCGCAGAGATGGACAGGGAAGAGGGCGCTACGGATAACACCGGATTTGTAGTCTGCAGACTGATATCAATCTGGTCGAAATTAAAACCGGCGGCAGCAATTACAACCCTCAGTTTGTGCCATCCTTCGCTCAAATATATCTCGCCAGCGTTGAGATTCCCCCATGACTCCCATCCCCCTGTATCCGGAACATCCTGAACGTCGCCAACCATCTGGCCGTCAAGCTCAAGATATAGCTTGCCCCCTTCGGCCGGAGCCGCAGTCCGCAAAGTCAGATCATATGTTCCGGCAACGTCAGCGTTAAATGTATATTGCAGCCATTCGCCAGCAACAATCCAGCCGACCAGGTAACCGTTGCCCGCGCTGCCGGAAGATGCAATTTCAACGTTGTCTCCGGTTCGATATGTAGCGCCGGCATTGCCGATCGAACTGTCATGGTAAGCAAACCCTTCACCGCCGAGATCGTAATCTTCTGCTTCCAGCAAGCCGGGAACAGAGGGAATGGGGGCTGGGAACGGCGCGCCGGGATTCCCCACAGTATAATCAACATCCGTGTTCAACTCCGGCTGATCAGAAACAAGCGAATAGGTCGTGTTAGATCCCGCTCCGGTAACCGTCAACGAGCCGGCGCGATAGTCGCCATCATCAGGCAGGGACATTGAGCCCGGATCCACATGCGGGGAGCCTGAGTCAGGTATTACCCCGTAGACAAAATATGACGAACCTCTCAGTGTGTAATCCAGAATGGAATCAAACCAACTTGTTGTCGAGCCTCCTGATCCCGGCGGATTGTGTCCAAAATAGGTGTTGATCCAGGTTGGATTGTTATTGTACGGATCGTATATAGCATTGTTGCCCCCATTGCCCTGGTTCCCCACTATAAAACTGTTTTGCCCCGTAATATCCGTATCCAGCACCAATGTTATCGCGCCGCCGCCTTGATCAGCGGTATTGTTCAATAAATAAAGTTCATCGGCTTCACAGTAGGATTTCTGAAGATACATCCCGCCGCCATGACCGTCGGAAGGGCCGCTTTGTATCGATTCACAGTCTTCAATTACAACCCGGTGCAAAGTAATTGTGCCCTGATGACCGTGATATTGATCGCCCGCATGATATATTCCGCCGCCCGCATGGCCGGTACATGCGCGAATCAGCACATTGGATATAACACACATGGCTTCGCGGCGGTCTGCGTCTCCGGCGTCGTCGAGCCCGACCGAAATAGCGCCTCCTGTTCCAAGCCCGCCCTCGGCCCGGTTATCCACAAAAACACTGTCCCTCACTGTCAGGTGCGCCCGATAACTCTGAACGGCGCCTCCGCCTTCCGCCCAGTTGTTTGTAAAATAGCAACGGTACAATTCAAGATGAACGTTCGCTTCCCCGAAAACTGCTCCGGCCTCGGTATTGCCTGGCGCTGTCTGGCCCGGGAGCGGGTCGGCAAAATTACTGTCGAAGAGGCACCCTTCTATATAGATAAAATCGCCGGGGCCGTCAAAGGAGGAGATACTGGTTACCGCCCCTCCCGCGTAGGAACAGGAATTGTTTCGGAAAACACTATCCAGAATATATCCGCCGGCCTCGCCAAAGTACACTGCTCCTCCCCCGTTATCCGCCGCTGAACTGTCATTCCACCTGTTCGAGTTGTTTTCAAACAGGCATTCCTTGAAAGTGACCAACGCCTGCTCTCCATTTGCAAGCACAGCTCCGCCTGTCTGCTCGGAGAAATTATTGCGGAAGGTGCAGCCAAGAAACTTAGGATGGGACGCATTCCCGAAAATCAGCACGGCGCCGCCTTTCTCAGCGGCCCTGTTATTCTCCATTATGCAGTTGAGAAACACTGTTTTTGCATTGGCTATTGTAATAGGGGATTGACTGACGCCTGTTTCTCTTCCGTTTGCAAAAGTAAAACCATCGAATACAACATTCTGGTTCGAGTCCCCATTCGGTCCATTAGCCACATAAAGAAGCTTCTGCGAGCCTCCCCCGTCAATCACTGTAACCGCCGCGCCTTCAGTCGCCCGCAGATAAAGGTCCTTATTCAAATCCAGCACGGTTATATATTCAGTATACGTTCCCGGCGCAACCTCGATAGAGCTGCCGCTGGGCGCTCCGTCTATGGCGCCCTGGATGGTGGGATAATCGCCCGGAACTGTATAGACCGCGGCATTAACCGAGGACGTTAAAAGTACAGCCGTTATCTGTAATATTAATAAAATGGTTCTGTTCATGTTTTTACCTCCACATTTCATCATCTAAGTATACTAAACTATTTTATTAGATTGGAGACAAAATTTGAATATTTCAACCACCGGCATGGAAGAATGAAGACAATTCCTCATGCAATATGCTGAATGGATCGCCTCTTTCGCGATAATGCGCGGGAAAGCGAACCTGTCATTCCGCCAAGACCGGCGAAATCAAGCAAAGCAATGCCTGGCAGACCGGGTATGCGCTCAATGACAGGAAGCAACCACATCCACCGGGAACACAAACAGGAAACAACTCGGCATAGACAGCGGTGATTTATCATGAACGCAACCCTTGAGGATACTGCTTCAGGACATTCATTATGAAGAGCCAGCAGTCCCGGCCCAAGCCTTTGACAGCGATCCGCGAACCATTGACGATCCATCTGTTTAAGATGCAGGCCGCTGACGCTGCCGGCGCCACACAAAAGTACGCCTGCTCTTTGCGCGCGAAAAGCAAACTCTACATCTTCAAAGAAACGCAGGTTCTCGTTAAAACCGTTCAATTCTTCAAAAACACTCCTGCGGATTAAGATAAAAGAACTGCAGAAACGGGCGTGTGATACAGGCTCCGGGCTGAATGAGTAAACACTGTGGGCCCTGTTCATGTAGGCCCATTTGACATAAATATTGCTCGATACAGACGGATGCGCAGATACAGAAAAGGCCCAGGCCCCGGTCTCTGGAAATTCTCTGATCAGCTTTTCTATTTCCCCAAAAGCTCCGGCGCAAGGCATTACATCATCATCCAAAAAAAGGAGCCAGTCGCCTGTTGCCAGACTCGCTCCGGCATTCCTGGCGGCTGCGGGTCCTTTGCCGCCCAGCGGGCCGGCATATCTGCATGAAGAAAATTCAGCTTCAATTTTCCGACACGAGCAGCCGTCCCATACAACCAGAATTTCTCGAATGCGCCCGGAAGACAATCCCCAGGATCCAAGAACTTTCCTGATGCTGTCTTCGCGTCCCGATGAAGGAATTATCAAACTGAACGTATCCATCAATCTTGCGATACCCTGCTGTTCACATATTGCCTTGCAGCAAGAAAAAACCTGGTGTTCCGGCTGCGGTAAATCATCCTGCCAAGCAGAGGAATCCGTCCGCCGCGCTGATAGGCATGCACCAGGAAGGCAAGGACAGGATTTGTAATTTCACCACCGCCGCCTCTGGCGGCAAAAAAACCATGCAGATCGCCTTTGTTCTTTTTCAAGACAGACGGCATGGCCAACGCAAGACACCATTGCGAGGCAGCGGCTCCGAGACTTTCATCCTCTCCGGCCCATTCACTGGCCATCCCTATTCTTATGGCCAGCTCGTTGAGAGCTTCCCAGGTCAGAGCGCTGCGCTTTTCAAGCCAGCTCCGATACAACGCCCTGTCCGCCCCCCGTGAAACCATGTTCCTTTTATCTAAAATACCAATCATTTCAACCTGCTGGCTGAACAGTTTCGACCACATTTCCGTGAATTCCATGGAACTGGAAATTGTATTCCTGAGATGCCGTTCAAACTCCGGATTGGCCCTCATAAATTCGCAAGCTTCAAGAAACAACGCATGTTCTTCGGGCACATACGAAGGCTGCACAAGATAAAAGTAAGTAAGCATGCGCCCCACCCTGATTTGGCGCTGGAGGAATGATTCCGGATTCATGCTGTGGTGGTGATATCCAATGGCTGAGGAGTCGTAACACAGGTCCATGCCGCGCAGGTGCAGACGGTAGGCAAGTTCAATGTCTTCGTAAGCGGCGTATCTGAAATCAGTATTGAAGAGATGTTCTTCCTCAAGCATAAACTGGCGCTTGAGTGAAACGTTGGAGGTGTAGAAGCGGTCAAACGGCGCGCTCTTCCCGTGCCTGAGATCCCGGTAAGCAAACTGTTGCCCCCCTTCGCCGGACAGGTAAGACATGAAAGGCGTTGAATCCAGATCAGGACTCCAGAGAGTGAGGCCCAGGACGGCCTTCTCCATCTGCGGATGTTTCTTGTGCATTTTCAGATGCTGGAAAAGAAAATCATCACCGGGAATAATGTCATCACCGGTAATAAGGAGTATCCTTCCCGAAGCCTCACGGATACCTGCGTTCCTGGCGGAAGCCGGTCCAGGCTTGCCGGGATTCGACATGACCCTCAGCTTGAGACCGTCCCGGAAAGGTTCTACAGCGCGTTTCAACTTATCTTCGTCACCGCCGTCATTGACGATGATCAGATCCCAGTGTGTCTTAACATCCCGCTGGCGGTTATACCCGGCAAGCGCTTTCTGAAGTATATCCTCGCGATTCCTGGTTGGGATAATAACCGACATATCCAGATCAGAGGGCTTATTGCAACGGGTCACTACACTTGCCCGCTCCGCAGCCCAGCGCCGCAGCTGGGCCATGAACCGGTCGGCAATGTTGTCCCATGAATATGACGGACGCACATGTTCTCTGCCGCGCCTGCCGACTTCAACCAGTTCTTTTCGCGAGGCAGGCAGCCGTTCAAGCGCCCCGGCAAGGTGTTCTTTCTTTACTTCACACCAGTAGGCCCCGCTGCTGAGATAAAAATGCTCACTGTCATAGCATTCTCCAACAGGAACTTCACGGTATGCAAGAGGCATATAAGCGCCTTCGGGGGCGAACTCTTCCGGTCCCCCGAAGCCGGGCATAATAACAGGAATTCCCAGGGCCATAGCGTCAATTATTTTCATGCCAAAACCCTCGCCCCTGTAAGGCGCGATAAGAACATCCATTTCAGCGTATAGCCGCATGAGATCAGACTTGGAAAGAAAATCCCGGCGCCACACCACTTCGGGAAAGTCAGGTTGGGCTTTGATCCATTGTTCAAGCTGGCCGTTTCCGCAACCGGTTCCGTAATCTTTTATATGAAGAGTTACAGGGTCGTCTTTTGACAGAGCCATGCCTGCGGCTTGAACCAGTATATCGGTTCCATAGCGCTTCAAATCGTGCGAATTAGTAATTACCAGCGCGTTTATTCTCTCTTTGTCTGCTACCTGAACGCCGTCTGGAAAGAGACTGTCAATCTCCCTGGAATACCCAAGGGGCACAATAGACATTCTCCTCTCATCAACGTCAATATCCCGAAGCGCGTCGCGGTTAAAACAGCTTACAGGCAGAAGCCTGTTCCCGGATGCTTTAACATGCCGCATCCATAGATCCGGCATGGCATCTGGCCGCTTTCTGTAATTTGTGCAGAAAAACTCCGCATTTACATCCCCTGCCAGGGGGGTTTTAAGACAGTCGCTCCAGTAATGGCTCCATTTTACATGGAACGCACGATGCGGTTTTTTGCGCATAAGCGGCCTGAGCATATCCCGCGTTCCGGGATCCAGGCTGTGGTGGAGCCTGAACACAGGCGTTACGCTAACCTCCGTCCCTCTGTTTACCAGTGACTTTATCAATTCAGCGCTCGCCCACGTAAAAGCGCTGCCGGAACTGAAATCAACGGCAAAATGGACGCCTTCATCCCCATGTCTCGTTCGCCGCCTGGTCCGGAATTCCTTCTTGTACCGGCGGTCGCGCTGAATTCTCCGGTCCCAGTCGACTACGAGCTTGTTCGCCCATCTCTTCCGAAACAAAGTCCAGTTTTCATTGTCGTAATCAGTGCGGTTCGGCGATGCCTGCCCGTGATGTTCTATTACTGACGACGGAGTATACACAACACGATAACCCGCTTCTCTGGCTCTGAGGCAGAAATCACAGTCTTCGAACCCGTTCCTGAACTCCTCATCCAGTCCGTTCAGTTCCCTGTAAACGGAAGCAGGAATCATAACACAGGCAAATGTGACAATTTGGAGTTCACACTGGTAATTGGCGCGCGGGGCGGCTGGGTCGGAACCGGGATACAAGTGCTGCGGATATCCTTTCGAATCAAAAGCCATCCCGCAATGATGCAGCATGCCGTTTCCGGGAAAAAGGTGCTTGTTTCCCAATACTCCGAGTTTCTCTTCCCTTGCCGCAACCTCGCAAAGCGCCGAAAGCCAGCCCGGAAAAACACGCGTATCGTTATTTAAAAGACACAGGTATTTGCCTCGCGCAGCCCGGGCTCCGGCATTGTTGTTTACACTGTAACACTTCCTATCGGTATTCCGGATAACCCTGACATGCCGCTGTTGCAGCTTCTTCATGCGGGCGGCCGTGTCTGCGTCGCAGGCATCGTCAATGAGTATAACCTCATAAGAAGCGCGGGTAAACCTGAGGATGGACGAGACACAGGTCCGGGTCATGTCCCAGCAGTTATGAGCGGGAATTATTATGGATACCAGTGGATTGTTCTCAGCCATGTCAACTTCAACCTCCCCTGATCTTTCTGACTTCAAGTTCCGGTTCAAGATGGGTAATGCCATAAGAAGGCCGATCGGAGATAACCTCTACCAGGAGAGCTTCACTCCCGCCTATCGGCTTGGGCACTCCACCGGTAGTTTCGGCCGCGCCAACCCCGAGCCGATAGGGGCCGGGACAGAAATTGCAGGTCCAGCGGAATGTCACCTCAAGTTCGTCGCCCTCCGCGACATCTTCCAATGGCACTCCAAGAAACTGACTGCTCAGATCAGAAACGACTAGTCCGACCAGGGTCTTGAACTGGGCGGTAACGACGGGTTTGTGTACCGGCTCTGTAAACAGAATCCTGTACTTTATCCAGTAAGTATCGCCGACTACCGGATGCCTTATTTCCTCCCCGCTGGAGTTGACAACCCTTACATCCCGGAACATGGTCTTGTGCCCTTCTTTCCCGTGAACCTGGACCTTTTCTTTTTTTCCGCTCGCGCTATTCCTGCTTAGACGCTGGATATAAGTGGTTGCGACATCCTTTGGGCTTCCCTCTTCAATCTTAAATCCGTTCTCAAGAAGGACCAGCCGGTCGCACAACATCTGCATGGAATTCAAATCGTGCGAAACAAACAGGATTGAGGCTCCTTTTTCCCTTATTTCCTCAAGCTTCCTGAAACATTTGGCTTGAAATCCTATGTCTCCGACCGAGAGGATTTCGTCAATCAGAAGGATCTGTGGATCGACCTGTATGGCAACAGCGAAGGCAAGCCGCGCATACATACCGGAGCTGTAAGTTCTTACGGGCTGATCCAGATGGTCGCCGATATCCGCGAACTGCACTATCGGCTCGAACAAGGCGTCCATCTCTTCGGTACTATACCCGTGTATGCGCCCGCTCAAATAAACGTTCTCTCTTCCTGTGAATTCGGGGTTGAATCCGGCGCCCAGTTCCAGTAAAGCGGCGACTGTGCCGGCAATATCGAGCCGCCCGGTCGAAGGTTCAAGCAAACCGGCCACAAGCTGTAGAAAAGTTGACTTTCCGCTTCCATTGCAGCCTATCAAGCCCACAACCTCGCCCCTGCGCAACTCCAGGTCGAAATTCTTCAGCGCCCAGAAATCATCCCTGCTTGGACGCTGCGGCCATGGACTCAGGTAACGCAACAAACGCTTGTTGGTCAATCTGAAAGGATAGAATTTACCAAGGCCCGATGCCTTTACCAACACGTCAGATGACATCGGCGAACCTCCTTTTCATGATTTCGAAGTATCGCATTGCGACATATAGAACAACAAGACTGACGGCGGTATACGCGATCAGCGAACCCCAGTTAGGCATCATCCCATAGACCAGGACCTTGCGGATATTGCTGGCTGCAAATGCAATAGGATTGATAAAAAGGATAAATCTAAGGCGTTCAGGAACGCGCGAAGCAGGATAGATTATCGGCGTCAGGAAAAACAATGCGCTGAACGCAAGCCCGATGACATGGGGAAGATCCCGGACAAATACCCCCACGGCCGCAACAAAAAGGGAACAGGCCAGGGCGCTGATAAGCACTGGAATCCATATAAGCGCCAGAAAAGGCACAGTCCAGGCAATATGACCCACCAGCAGCAGTTGAGCTATCATCAGTATTAGAAGCGAAATGAGCGCGTGGACCAGACCGCTGATATTAACCATCACCGGCAGGATCTCGGTAGGAAAAGAAATCCGTTTTACGTAATTTGGCGACCCCGGAATGATCTGGGAAGAACGCGTCAGCACCTCGCTGAAAAAATTGAAAGGTATCATGCCGCAGAAAAGCATAATGGCAAACCCGCCAAGCCCGGTGTCTTCAGGGCCCCAACTCATCTTCACAATTGTGCCGAATACAATGGTATAAATTGCAAGCAGCGCCAGGGGCGTAAGAAAAGACCAGCACAAGCCTAGCATTGAGCCCCGGTATTTTTGAAGAATATCCCTTTTACTCAAGGCCCACAGCAAATCTGCGCGGTTAGCCAGAACTTTAAATATGTACTTGCCAGTATTTCTTCCCATTGCGCGACCTTAAAAACTGCCTGTTGAGTTTAAGACAAAACTGATATTCCGGACGAACACGCATGACGACGCTGATCAGCGGCTTCGCAGATCCCGTCCCTGCCGGAATATATCGATAACGCATACCAGGCTCAACTCTCACCTGATCTATTTATCAAGAGTAACTTTGAACGTTAGATTAGCTTTCAGGGCAAAGGAATACAACCACCGATTACACTGATTCCGCGGATGGCCCCGTCTTCTCAGGCACGGTCCGGCGCAAACATTGACATTCCTGGCTCCATACACATTGTTGGTCAATGGCAGGTTGCGACACTTTCGGGACTTTTGGGGAAGACATCGGGCCGGCGCCCATATCTCACAGGATTTCTTTACAATTCAATGACTGTGCTGTATGCCATATAAGTGAAATTGACAAAGAAATACCCGTTTTCATAAACCAGGAAAAGAACGGACAGAAATTGCACACAACCATACGCAATCATGCAGGCTATATAAAGAAAAGTGTTTACTTCATGTTGCCTTTTCGATGGAGCCGGCCGCTATGGTGGTTTCGCTCGGTTTTGAGGATATACCTGGCGCATCATCTTGATCAGAAAATCAAAAAAATACCGCAGTCTTCTCAGCCCGACTATGACCGGTTATTGAGGAACGAGTGTCTTCCTTATGCGCAAGGCGCAATGCAACGCGCGCATAGAGAAAAGAAATCCGGCCGGCATTCTGTGATGTTCCGGATATGGATACAGTCATATCCAGACGGACCGGAATTCCGGCAGACATGGGCGAGCCTCCGCAGGCAGACTTATAAGGCATGGAAAGCTCATTGTATTCCCGGGCAAACAACAAGACGCAAAAAAAAGTTCAAGTTTTCTTGCCGCATGCCGCGCATCATAGACATTTCCGGCAAGTTACCCTGTTCAACCGACGGAGCAGACAGGTCAGTCTACCATATCTTTCTGAAGCCCGGCGATATCCTGCCCGCAAACGCCCTGGAATCCTTCTACCTGGCGTTCACAGCCGGCAAAAGCCCTGATCTTGTCTACGGAGACCATGACGTTATGGATCCTGCTTCCGGGCTTAGAAAAGAGCCAAAGCTGAAACCGGACTGGAGCCCGGAATTGTTGCGGACAAAAGCTTACATCGGACCCGTTGCGGCTGTCTCTGACAAGCTGTTGCCATCTGGAACATGGGCAGGATCCACCGCAAGAGAATGGACCGCAGAAGCCGCTCTCATGGCCGTAAAATCTTCGGCCCATGTGCGCCGCATCGAACAATGCCTCGCCCATGTGCCTCCGAAAAGCAATATAACCCCGGATTGCTACAACAATCTTCTCAAGTCGCTTGGAATACCCGCTGCCCCTCAACCGGCGGCGCCGGATTCGCAACACCGGTTCAGCGTGTTTATCCCTTACTGGGAAAACCGGCATATCCTGTTCAACACCGTCAAAGAACTGCTCAATACCGGGAAGGATTTTATTGAAGAAATACTTGTCTGGAAACCTGAAGATGTTCCGTGCAGATGGGCCGATGAACTGCAGAACCTTTCAAAATCAGTCAAGTGCATAGATGCAAAACGCAACAAAACGCTTTCAGCCATGACAGAAAACGCAAAAGCTCCCCTGGCGCTGATTATCCAGGAGGGGGTGGGTCCTGAAAAAAAAGGTTGGGCGCCTCTTCTTGCCCGCTGGACTGATATACCAGGAGTTTGCGGTGTTTGTCCTAAGATATGTTTTACGGACAAGCGAATTTTGTCCGCCGGATGTGGATTCGGACTCGACAGCCTGGTCGGACGCTGGTTTGTGCATCAACTTCCCGGCGCCAACAATGTAATTGCAGACAGCAGCTCAATCCGAAACGTTTCCTGTCTTCCGGCGGAAACTGCGGTTTACAGCATTGATTTCCTCAGGCGCAATATGGAAATTGCGCAGAAATTTTCTTCTTCCAGAATGCATGCGGCATTTGGGATAGCCGCATACCGGGAAAGATCCCGCTTTGTATGCGACCCCGCAGTTAATTTCATCAGCCTGGCTTCCGCCCTGGAAGAACCAGACCCCTTCATTGACCACCTGAAATTGCTGGCGGAATCTCTTCAGGATGCCGGCCTTCAGCAGGACCCTTATATGCACCGTCTGGTTCGAGCCGAAAGCGGCCGGGTCTGGCTGCGGAATACCGGAGATCCGCCTCCGGCAATGCATATTGAACAACAAAGAAAAGCCATCCTGGATATTTTCCGCCGGAAACCCCCTCTTTCTGTCAACAATCCAAACGCAATGGCAACATTCTTCAGCGATTCAGGGCTTTCGGAAAATATCCCTGTTCCAGATAAAGAGTTGGCGCATGAATCAGTGGAAGGCGCAACCATGCACCTGCTGGGGCTTCTGATGCAACCGGATACCCGAAAACGGTTTCCAAACGCATTGATAGACGGAAAAGAAGGCGCATTTTGCGCCTGGGCGGCTACGGCAGAGGGGATTACCGCGCAGGCCCGGGAAAACATCAGGAAGGCTTTTGAGAACAGGCCCGGCGACCAGATCCGGCACCTGTACCGATGGAGAAGCGACGTGCGCATGCATCACCCGCTGGGTCTCACCCTTGCCGGACAGAATCGTTTTGCCGAATGGCTTTTTCGCTATGCGCGCGATAACAAGATCATTTGCAGCTCTCACGTCTGGTGGTTTATCCTGGAAATGAGCGAATCTCCATCCGATGGCGTCAGTTATACATACCTGATCAACCCGCGTTGGCAGGAGGAACTCCCGCCGTCTGCCGGCCAGCATATGCCGAATCCGGAAGCTCTTGCAAACCGCATAAATGAACAGTTCGACACTAGCCTTGACACAAAAGATTGCGCAGCCGTGAAAAAGCTGCTGCCTAACCTTAATGAACACGCGGCAACTTCCCGCCAAGAAGCCGGGCGCGGCGTAAATCTACTTGGTTTATTCAGCTTTCCTTCGGGACTCCAGCAATGCGCGGACACATGCGCAGCAGCTCTTCGCATGATTCCCAGACCCCTTTCTCTGCGTGATGTCGTTGCATGGAACCACAAAACCGCCATGACGCGGACTGACATGCTTGATCTGAACATTCACGATACCACCATTTTCATGATGCCGCCTTTGGCCCCCCAGCGGCAATGGCTCAGAAGGGCAAATCTACACCTGAACAGATCGCACTACATGATCGGATACTGGTACTGGGAAGTCGACCAGATACCTGAAAGCTGGGTCGCGGACAGTGTCGCTTACGACGAGATCTGGGCTCCAAGCCGGTTTGTTGAAAGGGTCCTGAAGTCCCAACTGGACCGGCCCGTTGTATATATGCCTCCAGCCCACTCGAAACCGGAACCTTCCGGCAAAACACTTAAGGACTTCGGTCTGCCGGAAGAACCGTACACTTTTTATTTTACATTCGATATGTGCAGTTGTATGGAGCGTAAAAATCCCCTTGCGCTGATCCGCGCTTTCCAACTGGCATTTGGGGATCAAGCCGATGTTCAACTGATCATAAAAACCATGCGCGAAAAAGATTATCCTGCCGATTCACAAAAGCTCAACGAAGCTGCCGCAAGGTGCCCGCAGTGTGTGATTCTTGACTACCACATGCCCTACAAAGACGCCTTGGCGCTTATGAACTCTGCCGATTGTTATTGCTCGCTGCACAGGTCCGAAGGACTGGGACTTACAATGGCTGAAGCAATGATGCTGGGAAAACCGGTCATAGCAACCGGGTATTCAGGCAATCTCGACTTCATGAATGAACAAAACAGTTTTCTGGCGCCATGGAAAATGTCTACTGTAAAGCGCAATGACCTGCCTTATAACCCAGGCAGCGCCTGGGCAGAACCGGACGTGGAGTCGGCTGCAAAACTGATGCGTTCGGTCAGGGAGAATCCCGGGCTCGCTGAAAAAGTCGCGGAACGGGGCAAGACCGAAGCCGAAAATGTCTTTTCCATCAAAAGCTATGCAGAAAGACTGGACCAGCGTCTGGAAATCATACAGGAAAAGCGTTCAATGAGCTGATGATTCTTCCCGTTCGGCGCAACCCGGCTTCTGCCAATAGTAACTATGCTGGCTGCAAAGCCGAGCCAGCCGCACAGGCATATAGTCGGCTGAGTGCGCAGCAAGGCTTCCACCGACCTTAAACAGGTTATATAAAGCCCAGCGCGGCAGCCATAGGGGATAATTCAAGCACATGTACCGCATTTCAGCAAAAAAATATGAGGCGCCCATGGAAACGCTGGTCTTAAGGGAATGAGCCTCAAAAAGCCTGCGCAGGGAATATACGCTGTCGAAATACCTCCGGAATGCGCCTGCCAAGGTATAGTTATGCGAATGAATGACAACGGAGGACGGCTGATAAACGACCTCAAAGCCCGCGTTGATCAGGTCGCGGGACACCTGTTGATCCTCGCTCATGATAATATTTTCGTCAAAAGGATATTTCATCAGAACAGACCTGCGAAACGCTGAACTGACATTTGACAAAAATACCTGCTCGAGAGTTAAAGGCTCATTCCCCTCTCTTCGCCGACATACAGTCGGACCGGGAGGAAACCTGGTTTTGAGAAAAAACCTTTCCATCGGGTTGGCCTCAGGCCAGGGAACCTGCCTGGAGTATGTTGCAGCCACAGCGCAGCGCTCAAAAGGAGCCAACAACCTTTCCAGCCAGTTCTCGCCCTCAGGCAGGGCATCCTGGGACAGGAACGCGACGAATTCACCTGACGCTTCAGATACGCCCAGATTTCTCGCGCGGCCGTGCGTAAAGTTGCGTATGGGAACCACCCGCGTTTTTTTAAACTCTCCGGCTATTCTGCATGTCGCATCGGTGGACATCGAATCGACAACCACGACTTCATCGACATCAACGTTTTTCTGTGAAAAGACCGAAGAAAGCAAACGGCGCAGACAGTGGCCTGCGTTGAGAGTGGGAACTATGACGGTGGCTCTCACATTGACGCTGTTAGGTGGGTTCATTTATTCCGGATAATCCGCTTCTTTACCAGGTCCGGGCGCTCTGCCAATATGGCGGGGAAGCGCCATTATGCTGAATAGATATGATGCGGCAAAAACCTGGACCCCGTTGACAAAGCATATAATCCCGAAAAACAGCAGCCTTGCTTCGTCAAGAATGCCGAAACCGCCCCTTATCCACTTGATAATAACAGCCATAACTATACCCAGACCAATGAGAATAAAAGGGATAGTCAGCATAATAAACTTTTCAAAGGTGAATTTCTCATAAAACCAGGCAATCAGCGGATCTTCTCTCAAGCCGGAAAGATGCGCATAGGCTTTTGCCAGCAATCCCATGGTAATAAACTGTATGCTGAGAATGTTGAGCATCCCGCCCATGATCATGCAATGAATATCAATAGCCCGGCCTCCGATCATCACCGGCCCGAAAGCCAGAGGCAAAACCACCAGCATCCCCAGTATCCAGCACCCGGCGCCGGGCAGCAGCAATGCCGTAGTGGGACTGTGCAGAAACATGAAACGCAGGTGCCGCCACCCGTCACGAAACGACATAAGCTTGGATTCCCCCACCCTTGGATGGTAAACGATATCACGTTCTGTCATAACAACATTACGGTCAATGGCCCGAACTATCATCTCGCTGGCAAATTCCATTCCTGTGGTAACACATCCGAGTTTCTCATACGTATCTTTCCTTATCGCCCGCATGCCGCAATGGGCATCGCGAACTATGTGTTTCCGGAACATCAGTCTGAGCAGAAGGGACAATAACGGATTGCCGATCCACCTGTGCAAGGCAGGCATGGATCCGGGCCTTATGTTGCGCATCCTGTTTCCCACAACAAATTCGGCTTCCCCCTCCAGTATGGGCTGCACAAGCTCATCAAGCCGGGAAAAATCATAAGTGAGGTCTCCGTCCCCCATGACAATTATGTTATGGGCAGCATGCCGGAATCCGGCCCTGAGAGCAGCGCCGTAGCCCTTTTCGTCTTCCCTGATAACTTTAGCGCCGTGCTCCCTGGCAACCCGGGCAGAATTATCCGTACTGCCGTTATCAACCACTATAACCTCTCCGAGGAGCTGCATCCGCGTGATACCGGAACTTGCTGCTTCCACTGCCCTTCCAATTGATGTCTCTTCGTTCAGACATGGAATAACCACACTGATTCCTGATTTTGATTTGCGCATTAAACAGCCTCGCTAAATCGATTATGTATCGATAACATCACTCCAGACAATCGACCGCAACATCAAACGTTGCCCCCGACAGAGTTTGAATAAAATAGCCGCATCTGGTAGTTTAGTCAACTTCGGGTCGAAATTGAACACAGAATCGGCTTTTATTTTTCGCGCGCGCGCCGTTCAACGACCGCGCTTTCCAAGGATTTTTTTGATGAATATATCTATCGTGATAGTGACCGGAAACCGTGACCGCTTGTTGTGCAGGCTTCTGCGGGAATTGCTTCAACAATCGCATAAATCCATCGAGGTTGTCGTTGTCATAGGGCCTGGATCCCAGGCTACCTGGCAAGCTGTAAAAGAAATTCCATGCAACCTGAAAACGGTGTCATGCCCGGTTAAAAACATTGCCCGGGCGCGCAACACCGGAGCTCAAAAGGCCGCCGGAGAATTGGTCGGTTTTATCGACGATGACGCCATGCCTGCTTCAAAGAACTGGGCGGCTGGTTTCTCCGACTTTTTCGAAAAAGACACATCATGCGCATATGCCGCAGCCGGCGGACAGGTGTTGTATCGGGATTCCAGTGTAGAGGAATTTCATGACCACAATAATACCGTTAACGATTACGGGCAGTTCGCAGTGCCGGGGCTGAATATGAACAATGCCATGGTTTCGAGCAGGTGGGTTCTACGTGTTCCCGGCTGCAACGCATTTTTTCGCCGCTCAGGCCTGGAACAGGTCAAAGGCTTTGATGAAGCTTACAGGTATTATCACGACGAAACAGATATCTGCTTTAGATTAAACAAAGTCGGAATCAAAACGGCCTACCTTGAAAACAGCGCGGCAAGACACTATGACGCAAAGGAAGAAAGGCCGCTGTTGTATCGGCGTCCATGGCGGAATATTGCCTTCAGCGACGCTTATTACTGCATGAAAAACGCCCTCGATCCATTGCCGGAGAAAATCGTCAAAACGCTTCGCTCGCTGCCTGCAAGACACTATGTCAAGGAGGCGCAAATTGCAGAAACTCAAGGGCGAACTTCTTCTTCAGAGGCAAAAAAGGTTCACAGACTCCTGGTAAAAGGTTGGACGTCGGGGATTTTCACCGGGCTTCTGAAAAAAAGAACGCTGCCCCGCTTTGAAGTCAAACCAGACAACTTTACGGATTTCAGGAAATAGACAAGCCGGCAGCACGAATGACTCATTCCGGCGCCACCTTTGTCATCGTTTTCGCAATATCCGCAGCCTCCTGAAAAGACTCCGCCCATGCTACCCCCGGACATCCGGCAGTCCAGCTTTCGTAAACTGCCCTGTTTTTACCGTAATTGTTATCGATTAGAACATTCGGTATCCCCATCCCAAGACTCAGGATGTGCCCATGAAGCCTGTCTGTAATAACAACCCTGCCCCTCGATAATATCCTGCATCCGCGCTTTAAACGTCGCTCAGCCAATCTGCTGCGCAACAATGAGGCGCGAGACAAAGCCCATTTGCGCTGAAGACCTCTTCCGCGGCTGAGCTTATCAACCAATCTGTCGTATTGCAGCTCCAGTCCGGCTGTTTGATTCTCAAACATCCCAATCCTGGAATCCCTGTCTATCCAGTCCTCTACATCAAAACCAGCCAGAGCTGCATCCTTTCTCAGTTCACTCCTGCCTTCGGCATCAGACCGCAAAAGACAGAAGACATACGTGTCTGGCGAACATGATTTCTTGATTCCATTGAGCCCCAGCGCGGCATCGGGGGCAAGAATAGAAGGCAATGACCAGCGCCGTTTCAGCCACTTTCGACTCTCGTTCTCGCGAACCATCAGCCGAAGACTGCTATGACCGGCATATAACGGCGCAATCCGCATTGCTTCATCCAGGCTCCGGAAATGTACAGTCTGCGGCAACTGCACTATGCGCCGCGAAGGAAAGTCGCGCAAAACAGCCCGGCGGAGATTCTCCTCATCCATATACATGTCGCCTAGATTCCCGCCCCCGCTGATAACGATTGGACCTTCTGGAAGCCTGCCAACAAGATCATGTGGGCTGTAAGAGCGGTGGCAACAGGTATAAACAACTTTGACCCCGATCGAATCAAGCAGGCGCAGCCCCCCAACCCATAAGGCCGAATCGCCGGCGTTTCTCTGGTTAGGAAACCCTATAAACGCGCATTTTCCGGCTCCATCCAGAAGCGGCTTAAGCGCCGAACCGAGCTTCTTAAGCCAGCCTTGGGCGCCTTCATTGCCGAATTTACTGTTGCATGAATGATCCATCTTTAAGCCGTTACTAGCTGCCGGACACAGGTTTTGTCAAGTTGCATGTTCAGTTTTAGCCGGCACATCCATGAAAAAACTTGTCCAGCCCAAGCCTGTCTTCTACGATCCCCGGATGAATTCCCCTGTAAACAAACAGAGCTGTTCGCTTGCATACGTGGCAGGAAAAGACCCATTGGCCGAGATGAGCGGGGGACATTCAAGTTACGTGCGGGCGCATGCCCGGGCCGCGCGCCGCGCCGGGTTTAATCCGCGCATATTCTGTCTAAGCTCAGAAGAAGGCACAGTCGAAACAGATTACGGCCGGGTTCACCGCATCAGATCATCTCTAAGCCGCGCCCTCAATATCGACTTCCCCAACAGTATTCATGGCCCACAATATCCCTTTCACCGGCATTCTTTTATAAGCGGGATTTCACAATGGCTTTGCAGGCGGGATGAACCTGTGCTTATTCACGGGTTCGGCATCTGGGCAGAGGCCGGCATCGCCGCCGCCAAGCTCAGTGGCCGGCGCAAAAACACGCGACTGATCGCCAGTCTCTATACCATGGTCAACCAGGAATACAGAAGCAAAATGATAGGCGCAAAACACTACGGATTCAAGCGCCGCTTAATCTGTCTGGCACATCTTACTCTATGCAGGACCTGCCTGGCAAAGCTTGAAAAGTCAGCTTTCATCGATTCGGATCTGACACTGGTAAATTATCGCCGGGTCAAATCCCTGCTCGAACAGGAATACCGGCCTGATTCCAACTGCCGTATTGTTCCCTACTGTTCAGAACTGGCATTCAGCGACAGTCAATCCGAGCGATGGGCGTTACCGGATCTTCCGCAACCGCTGGTTCCAGGCAAACCTTTAATCGTCTGCGTGTCTCGACACGACCCGAGAAAAGGGCTGGACGTCTTGTGCAATGCGCTGGCCGCCTTGAAGCAAAAAGGCAACCGGTTCAACGCGGTTTTGATCGGTCTTGGCCCGCTGCTCAAGAACACCCGCAGGCAAATACAGGATCTTGGCTTAACAGATTGCGTAAGCTGCCCCGGTTACGTCAAAGATATAGGACCATGGCTGCAGAACTGCGATATATACGCGCTGCCCTCCATCGAGGAACAAAGCGGCTCGATGTCTCTACTGGAAGCAATGCAGAAAGGAAAATGTTGTATTGCTTCCGGAGTTGACGGTATGCTGGAAGATGTTCGGGATGGCTCCGACGGAATCCTTGTGCCTCCGGGAGACGCCGAGGCATTAAGCAATGGGCTGAAGACATTACTCGACTACCCGGAAAGGCGGGAAGAACTCGGGCAGGCAGCGCGCAGAACATACGCAGAGAGATTTTCGCCGGAAGTACTGGCAAGGACCCTGGAAAATATTTACAGTGAACATTCAAGACAACTCCAAAGAAACCACATTTACACTTGAACCTGTCGAGATCCAGCAAAGCCGAATAAATATACGCTGGAAAATCAATCCCGCATCCAAACTGTATAGACGAACGAATTGCAGCCTGGTATTTCCAGAAGAAGTTAACTTGCATCTCCTGCCTGCCGGACTCGTAGAAAGAACTGTTCTTATGCTGCTCTACCCGCACTGGGCAATTCTGGCTCCATGCAAAATCAAACTTCCTTTCAAACTTCAGGATGGTGAACGCCTGGCGTGGAGCCGCCTTGCGGAAAATCAATGGAACAGCCTCCTGTTTCATTCGGGCAGAAAAGAGAAAATGGATCTTTCCTGGGACTGCAGCGGAGAAATGCTATCCCGCAGCTCGGACCCGGTGAATGGCGAGGGTTCGGCAACAGCTTTCAGCGGCGGAAAAGACAGCCTTTTTCAGACCGGCTTTCTAATCGAACAGGGTGAATCTCCGCTCCTGGTGACGACTCTAGCCCCGCCACCCGAGGTTCATCCGCGAAGGCTTTATGTCTATGACCAAATACAACGCCGGACAGGATTGGATATGATAAAGGTTCAGACAAACTACAGGAGTTCCTACCACAACCTGTATCCGCGAGAACATGGCCTCACTGAGGCAGTAAACGAACTGACCGACGTGCTTCTGTATGCCGCGTGCCTGATCCTTGCCGCCGCTGCGAAAAACATCAACCGCCTTTACGTGGCCTCCGAGCTGGAAGTTCAGACTGCGGCCAGAATTGACGGAACTCTTGTCACGCATACTCATGCAATGTACAGTGTGACGACGCTCAAGACTCTCCAACACATTTTTCAACCCTATGATATAAGCATAAGCAGCCTTACCGCTCCACTGCGAACCATGCAGATTCAACAAACGCTATGGAAAGAATGGCCCGAACTGAGGGACATGCAGACTTCGTGCTGGTCAATGACGCCCGATGAACCAATGTGCAATAAGTGCGGTCAATGCCTGCGCACTGCCTTGTGCTCGCTGGAAGCAGGCTTTGACCCGGCCGAAATGGGCGGCGATGCCGCAAAAAACCTTGCCGCAGTGGAATCGTGGGAGAAAATACGCGCAGCAGCGGAGAACAAGCAACAACTGCTGCCGGACGCAATAACCCGTCAACTGCTGTACAGACAGACCCTGCATATAACTGGAAACATCGGACTGCCGCGCCTCTTTTTCTGCTTTCTTAAAAAACCCTCTTATGTCCTGCATCCCGTTTCTTTGTGGAAGGCTGCATTCAACACAACCAGACTATGGGCATTAAGCCGCAACGTCCGCATGCCTGAACTCGGGGCTTTCGCTGACGAATTTCTTGATTTTGTTGACGAAACAGAAAAGAACAACTTGCGTTCATTTCTCGAAGCAAGGTACTCTTCGGGCGGCCAGTCGCACCCGGGAAACCGGTTCAGCCGGTATACGCGCGAGGCAATAGATTGGTGCGCGGAGGCGTTGAGGTAGTCTGGAACCATGAATATGCCCAATACGATCCCGGAAAAAGAACTAAGTAGAATCATGACCGACCTGCCAGGTCCGGATCCCGCGCTCAACCCATGCAGCATTCCCGGGGACGGACATGCAAAAAGAATCATCCCGGTTGCCGACGTGCTGATAGACGGGCGTGAAAAGGAATATGTGGCCGACTGTATGGCCCGCGGGTGGATTTCTTCGGCCGGAAAATATGTTAAAGACTTTGAAAGTTCCTTTTCAGGCGCTGTTGGATGCCGCGAAGGAGTCTCCTGTTCCAGCGGAACCGCGGCCCTCCACCTGGCGCTTGCGGCCTCAGGCATCGGGCCCGGCGACGAAGTTATTCTACCCGCCTTCACCATGATCGCAACAGCCAACGCAATAGCATACACCGGGGCAACTGCCAAAGCGGCGGACTCTGAACTGGCCACAGGCAACATCGATGTCTCCGGCATTGAAAAAAAGATCACTCCGGCTACAAAGGCAATAATACCCGTTCACGTATACGGCCACCCGGCGGAAATGAATGCAATCAACTCGCTGGCGTCAAAATATGAAATCCGGGTAATCGAAGATGCGGCAGAAGCCCACGGCGCGCTTTATGAGGGACGGCCCTGCGGAAGCCTCGGGCACGCCGCTTGTTTTTCGTTTTACGCCAACAAGATCATTACAACCGGGGAAGGCGGAATGGTAACTTCCAACGACAGCGAATGGCTGGAACGCGCGCGTTATCTGCGAGATCACGCTTTTTCTCCGGAAAGACATTTCTGGCATCATGATGTGGGCTTCAATTACAGAATGACCAACCTGCAGGCGGCAGTAGGACTCGGCCAGACTGAACGCCTCGGATCTCTTGTAAAAAGGCGCCGACATAACGCAGATTTATACAACTGGCAACTAGCAGGAATTCCAGGACTGCACACCCCGGTGGAATATCCCAATGCGCGCAGTGTTTACTGGATGTACGCCATCAGGTTGGAACCGCCGTTTCCTCTTACCAGGAACCAGCTCCGGGGCAGGCTGGCCGAACACGGAATTGAAACAAGGACCTTCTTTGTGCCGCTTCATTATCAACCGGCATGGTTTTCCAGGTTTAAGGGACAACGCTTCCCTGTAGCCGAACGTCTTTGCCGAACCGGAATGTACCTGCCCTCCGGACCGTCGTTGAAAGACGAAGAAATCGAGTACATCTGCAAAATCATAAAAAAACTTGCGAAAGAAAAGACCGGGTAACTTCAGCCTTCGCCGCGCCTGCGGCGCACAAGCCGCCCGCCGAAAGATTCAACATATACCCGGCGCTTTAAACTCGTCAACTGACTAATATATGTTCAATATTCGCCCTTGTTTGCGTGCGGAAACGGCAGGTCGGGAACCCGTCTGCCCAAAAAACCACAAAGATCCCGCCAGCCTGCCCCCTCCTGCCAGTCAACAACAAGCAGGTCGGCAGCCCTGTCTGAAAAATATTTCATAACGCCACAGTTGTGGCGCCGGTAACGATCGCGCAACTGCTCCTCCGTGACATCGGGGAAGGGCAACCCATACAGAAAGCTTCTTATCCTGTCGAGATGTTCATCCTTGCCGATATTCTTAGCCATGTTGATATAACTTTTCACCCAGGAGTTTTCATCTCTTCTGGTCAGCACAAAGCGGGAACCTGGATACTTTCTGTCCATTTCACGATAAAGAAGCAGCCAGGGCCAGTCCTCGAAACTGTCAAAATTCCGCGCTTCTTTAATAATGCGCTTCAGATTGCCGTTGCGCAGGCAATCAACGAGATCCAGGCGCTGACTGCAATGCCTGTAACCGAGAGTCTCAAGACACTCGCCCAGGGTTTTTGTCCCGGTCTTTGCCCAGCCTATTCCAAATACTTTTTCCATAATAAGGTTTTCTTTATCCAACCAACACTTTCAAAAAAACTGCGCCGCTCAGCGCTCCCGCCAAATTGGCCGCAAAATCGCCCATGGACATCTGCCGGCTTTCAGTCAAAACACCCTGAAACATCTCAAGCAATAACCCGTAGGCGGCACACAGAACAACAACGGCTAACCCTGCTCTTATGGACTTCCTTGCCCCTGACGGCAGCGCATTTAGAAGCAACACGCTCATAACCGCATACAAAATAAAATGAACAACCTTGTCAAGGTGAGGAACGGCGGGCAGATGAACAGACTCAGCCCCGGGCATTACAGATAGAAGCAGGACGCACAACAGATATGCGGCAAAAATCAATCTACGAACACGTAATGTCGCCTTCATAAAGCAGTTCTTAAAGCGCTCCGCCAACCCGCATTCTGATGCGTCAACATCAACCCATGACCATCTGGAACAGATGAAATCCCGCATGGAGCAATACAAGGGCGTATACGTTGGCAATTGCGTCATCAAGAACTATCCCGACGCCACCCTTGATGTTCTGCGACTGAGCGGCAGGAGGGATCTTCACAATATCGGCAAATCGGGCAACCAGGAATGCTGCCGGAATAAGCCAGGGATATCCTGCCAGGGGCAGGCCAATAACACATATTGGAAACGTCAGATACTCGTCGGCTACGATCCGCCCGTCGTCTTTCCTGCCAAGAAGTTTCTCCGCCTTGTCGCAAAACGGCACGGCAACAAGTGTCAACGCAACACAAATGCCAACCTGCCAGCCCCAATGCAGCGGGTTTATTAACACGGCAATAAGGACACCCGGCAGAGTTCCCACTGTCCCGGAGGCGATTGGGGAATAACCCAGCCCGAAACCGGCGGCAATCATCAATGCGATCTTATCGGAAAATGACCTCTTCATCATCGCCTCATCTTTCATTGGGTTCTTTCCGGAAAAAACTCACCGCAAAGATTGTAGAAAAGAGGAAAACTATAAACTACTAATTACGCTAAAAAACACTAAATTGCCGGAGCGCTGCTCCGGCAGCTTTTTTCGCTTCCTTTCGCGTATTTCGTAGTCTATATCTCTTTTCCAAGCCTTCTTCCCCCGCGCCCTTTGCGTTCTCTGTGGTTAATACATCCTCTGTAAAAGCCCGGCCAGAAGTTCAATCGGAAAACCGGTACTTCAGAATACACCACAAGGTCCTGACACCGTCCTTCCAGGTAATCTTCTTCCCCTCGTCATAGCCCCTGCCGTAGTAGGCTACAGGAACCTCGTAAATCCGCCACTTTCTCCTGGCAACCCTGGCTGTAATTTCGGCTTCAAATCCGAACCGGTCTTCCTTCAGCTCCATATCGCGCAAAACCTCAGACCTGAACATCTTGTGGCATACTTCCATGTCGGTAAGGTTCAGATTGGTCATCATGTTTGACAAGCTGGTCAGAAACTTGTTGCCGAGACAATGCCAGTAGAATAAAACCCTGTGGGGGCCGCCGCCAAGAAAACGCGAACCATACACCACGTCCGCCTTGTTATCCCTTATCGGGCCCAGGAGCAGATCAAAGTCCCTGGGGTCATACTCAAGGTCGGCGTCCTGCACCACTATTACATCTCCGTCGGCCGCTTTGAATCCCTCCCGCAAGGCCGCGCCCTTTCCCCGGTTGCGATCCTGGCGGATAATTTTCAGATGAGGCGTCTCATCCGAAATTTCAGCAAGTATGTCTCTGGTGCCGTCGCTCGAAAAATCGTCGACTATAACAAGTTGATAAAACTCCGGAACGCCGCAGTCAAGAACAGTTGACACAGCCTGGCGAATGGTTTCTTTCTCGTTGTATACGGGCATTACCACTGATAATTTCATGCCCGGAAGCATACACGCCACCCGACTATTGCTCAAGTCTTTTTGCGGGACAGGGACATTTAACTCCAATTCAACTTGTCCCTGTCCTCTCCGCATGAATCATCCGTTTTCTACAGCCTGAAGGAGCGAAAATCAGGGACGCTACCATCCTGCACCGCGCAACAGTTCAATTGACAAATCCCTTTTTACGGATCATCCAGGTTGATGTTTCATTGATATCAACATACTCACCGTTGGGCTTTAATGTAACCTGAAGCTTGCGCACCTTTATGCGGTCATTTGAAGGTTCGTTCCCTTTTTCAACTTCCACTGCATCGCTGCCGACCCATTCAAGTATCACTGTGGTATCATCTCCAAGCAGCCGAGGCTTGCTCAGGCAAATCACGTATCCCGGGGAAAATGATTCCATGTCAATATCAGGGAGATGAATCTTCACCATCGATTCACCTATCCGCCTGAGTCTTTCCTTATCGATCTTTACAAAAGGTCCCCCTTGCAGCATTTGTCTTTCCTCTATTACTTCTCTCCATTCCCGTCCAAGTAGCTCTACGATCTCCTTATTATCCATTAGTCGGGCGAGAGAAAGAGGACTTACCACCGCGCCTTCAACTGTCGCTTCGATGCCCGGATCAGCCCCCGCGGCAAGCAACGCCTCAACAGTACCAAGATGCTGCAAGGCAACGGCTGCATGAAGAGGGGTCAATCCGCTCTGAACCCTGATGTTGACATCTGCGCCATAATCAATAAGGGTTCTTGCTATCTTGAAATTTCTGTTCGCTATTGCATGGTACAAGGGAGCTCCGCGATTGATGGGAGCGCCTCGTTCAACCAGCATTACTGCCTTGCTCAGATCCCCTTTTTGAGCCGCTGTTGACAGGCTCGTCCTCGAACGGGGCGTCGCACAACCAGTCAACAGGACAAGACATACCACCGTCGAAGCAAACCTTGTTAACCTGAAATTCAGACTCATGCTTCATCCTACCATGTCATTCCGATATACGCGTAAGCGTTATGGTTGTTGGCGACAAAGAGAGCGTCATCATTATCGGGAAAAACCACAAAACTGTCTTCGTTAGCTTCAAACGAGTACATCCATTCTCTTTGATACTCGATGCCAAAATTGATTCGGTTAGTTATCCTGAAACCTACCCCGACGCTTCCGTTCAGCCCGTAAGCAAGAGAGTACTCATCGCTGTAGATGTCGTGGATATTGCCGTCAATATCTTCATCCTCGCCAGTGCGCGCTGTCCCGGAGGCTTCTCCGAACAGGAAGTTGACGGACCCGTGAAAATTGAAGTATTCCCTGCCAAGCAACCAGTTTTCTCCGAAGTATCCAGCCATCATCATGTACCATTGATTATTAGCGTCGAACTCCCATGAGTGATCTTTCTCGCTCAGAGCCATCTTCCTGTTAAACCCTGCATACTTAAAACCCAGATTCCAACCCCATGAAGCAGTCTCTGTGCTGCCCGTTGCCTCGGACCACAACAACTTCAAATCTCGGCGGTCAGTATCAATCTTATGTCGGGCTGTTTCGCCGTTCCGGATATAGTCCCAATCCCATGTATAGTTCGACCTTACGAATTGTAGCTTTGCCATGCTGTTCTCACGCCTGCCAGTAATCCGAATGCCCCAGCCTGATCCGTCTATTGAGCCGTCTCTCCAATCGTCCGAAAACTCTGAGTCCTGGTTAACCCTTGATTGCAGCCCGTTATGCGTGAATATGTACGATTTATGAACAAAATCCACCGACGTATTCCATTTGTCTTTTTCAGCGCTTACGCCATCCTGCGCAGACACCCCGTATGGACCCAATACCACGCCAGCCACCAGCAAAAACCACATGTTCTTCATTTTGTATTCTCCTCTTCCTATCTGTTTGTTTTTTATATCCACAACCCGCCAGACATTTATCATTTTTGCGCTTCAGGCAGGAGGCATCCTTGCCGGAAACGTTGAATGCAAAGGGTCTCAAGATGTTCTATAACCTTGCCGTATCTTTCGTGCTGATGTGTCAAGGAAAATTGAAATATGAGGCCGCTCAAAGCCAGCACAAGCCCTGTCTCCGTTGTTATAAGAGCTTCGGAGATGCCGCCTGCCACCATTTCCATAGTCTTGTCCCCCCCCGATCCGGAAGCTAGCGCGCCAAAGGTCGCAAGCATGCCCGTAACAGTCCCAAGAAGCCCCAGCAAGGGAGAAGCGCTTACACACATCTTTATCAATTTCAAATCTCGCTCGAATGGAGAAATCTCCTCGTTTTTCAATGCGTCGAAGTATCCCTGCGCCTCTTCAAGAGTCGCCAGTGTCATAGCGCCTTTAATCATTCGTTTGGCCCTATCTCCTGTCTTTTCACCTTTACTTCGCCAGTATTTGCGCCATGCCCTGTTTGGCGAGATAAACAGCCCTCTGTAGGTCAACTTCAAAATCATCCGTGTTTCCAAGGTAAACATGATCATTGCGTTGCCAAGCAGCGCATACATGGCCCACCCGCCCTTTTCCCATATGTCAAGTGTTCTCTGAACAATGTCAGTTGCAAGAAGGGCTGACAGTCCTGCGTCAATCTCAGCGATTCCCATGTATGGCAACCAATCTTATCTATCCTCATTATTCCTAAAAAACGCCAACCACTAAACAGAAACCGGATTCTGCGCGGCTTCCATGACTAATTAATGAGGGCAGTGTTAAGACTTTGTAAAGAAACCGAGATCCTGTTCTACGCAAAAATCGCTATATAAGGTTTACATAGCAAGAAGACGATAAAGTTGCCGCACATTTCGAGACAGATCAAACTTCTGCTCTATTGCTCGCCGCCCCCGTTCCCCCATCCTGAGCCGCATATCCGGATTCAGGTAAAGAATCTCCAGCGCGTCAGCAAGCGCCACGGGATCGCCAGGGGCAACTAGAAACCCGTTTTCTCCATCCTCAATGAGTTCCGGAATTCCTGACAGATTCGAGGCCACGGCAGGCAACTTCATTGCAAGCCCTTCCATAAGAGAAACCGGGATGCCCTCAGTTTTGCCGTTTCTTTCTATTATGCTTGGCAAGACAATACAATTCGAGACTGCAAGCGCGTCCCTTACCTCCGTCCAGGGTTTCGCTCCTGTAAAGCTGACCCTGCCCCCTAATCGCTTTTTTTCCGTCAAAGCAACTATTTCACGTCTCTTTGGGCCATCCCCAATACACTCGCACATAAAAGGAACCTTTTTTCTTGCCAGAATGGCGCAGGCTTCAAGGAGAATATCATGGCCTTTGTATTCCTCAAGACTGGCGACACATGCCATCCTGAATGGAGGCACAACGGACATGCATTCAGGCGGATCAAAACGATCCAGATCTACGCCAAGGTGAATCACCTTAACACGCTCGGCGACATTCAGACCGTATAGTTCATTTAGCATGGATTTATTAAACTCTGAAATCGAAACAGTTGCCGCTGACTCCAGTATTTTCCGTCGAAGCATCGGCCTCTCCACGAAGAGATCGTGCGCGTGAATAGTCATGCTGAAAGACGTTCCAGAAAGCCGCTTGACGATCATCGCGCATAAAGAAGGATGTGTTGCCCAATGGGCATGGATACGCTTTATTCCCAGCTTCTCAGCCTGCAATGCGAAATAAGGCGCCTTATACATGACCGCGAGCGCGCGGCTCAGAAACTTGGGCGAAGTAATGTTGCCTCTTATCGCCATACGCCACGCATTAGCGTAAGCCAACGGTCTTTTAGCCAAAAACAGCAGGTGCGCTTTCAACGGAAGAAAGGAAAAAACGTCGCAATAATGCGCATTATAGCTAAAGTCCAACACTTCAGGATGGCTCACATTCTCTCCGCCTCGAAGCAAGGGAAAGAGATGTATTTCAACGCCCAGCTTCCTCAACTCGGCCATCTCATTTAAAATGAAGGTTTCCGACAGCTTTGGAAACCGCGACATCATGTAACCTATTTTCACAATTTACTCCAGAAATATCCGGCCTGGCGCCGACAGGCTCCCGACCGTCGCTTAGCCCGCAATTGAGCCCGCGCCTATTTCGGTTCCCATCGGCCATTGTATAACATGAAGCCACTCTGTTAGAAAAAAGTGAAATCATGGTTAATAAACAGTGACGCGCTTCTTTATCTCTACTTACAGAAAACTCGTCTTATCGTTGCATGCGGCTAATAGACTCCTAACCGGGCGACGCATTAATGGCGTTGTTTTCTCTTAAACATCTGTATACAGGTTAGAATCCTTTAGCGCCGCAGGGAGGATCATTGCAATGAAAGTATGGAATTGGGACTATACTGACTTTCTCTTTGTTTCTTTTGACCGCTTCATTGCCGCTTCTATTCTTCTGCTTTCAGCGCCGGCATTTGTGATCATATATTTTTTCCATCGCTGGCTTAACCCGGATGGGGGCGGCTTTATTTACAAGGGCGAGCGCATGGGAAAAGACAAAAGGTCTTTTACCATGTACAAGATCCGAACACTAAGAGAAGGATCCGAGGGTATCCTCGGCCCTAAGCTCTATAAGCCCGGCTCCGGAATGGAACTTATAACCGGGGCAACTCTTAGAAAAACTCGACTCGATGAATTTCCTCAATTTATCAACGTTCTGAAAGGGGATATGGCGCTTGTTGGCCCCAGGCCGGTGCGACGCGCCATCTACGAAAGCGAATGCAAAGCCATCAAGGATTATGACGTTCGCTTCAATGTGAAACCCGGCATAACCGGCTTGTCGCAGTTTCTAACACCGCACAATTCGGACAAAAGGATTCGCGCAAGGTTAGACAGGATGCTTATCCGTAAAATGAAAAACCCCCTATGGCGCCTGCTCATTATAGCGTGGACAGGCATTTGTGTAGCCAGGTTGATGACAGGCGAGGCGCTGTCCCTGGCCAGAAGACATATTACCTCGAAGGACAGAGCAAAGCCGGACTACTCGGTCCTCATTACCACGGGAGCCGGAATAGACTCTTCCATACTTCTATCGAATCTCCGTCTTGACGGACAGTATATCGAGGCCGTCTGCCAGGCTCCATTGCGCCCGGGCAGCGCGCTGCAACTGACATTCATAGCCGAACAATCAAACAGAAAGAAAAGAAGCGCCAGATGCCGCGCGGTCGTGCTGGACAAGCAAAATGACGCCCCAGCGGATTATTCGCGCATGAATGAGCTCACCCATTACATGCGGTATGAACCTGTCAGCAAGCTGCATGAACATCTATTGGAAAGACATATTTTCAGATCAACCGTTGCCTGATCCGATCTATTCTTCAGATTAATCACGATGGCGCTCAGGTCGCTTTAAAACATGGTTGCGCAGACATGCCATTAACCCGCATATCTCACGGAATTTCTGCTGCGAGCGCGGAGAGCGCCACTGCGACGGCACGAATTGGCAAAACGCCAGATTGCAGTATGTCTATAC
>CAZIXB010000007.1:0-31121 GCA_964543205.1 uncultured Victivallales bacterium | reverse complement strand
GTTTTTCATGGATGGATCATTAGCCCGCATATCTCACACTTTTTCGGGCAGAAACGGTTCAGAGCGCTGTTAGCCCGCATATCTCACAGAATTTCGTGGCGAGAGCGTGGAGAGTGCTGCTGCGGGGGTGCAAATTGGTGAAACGCCGGAGCAGCCGTATAGACATACTGCAATCTGGCGTTTTGCTAATTCGTGCCGTCGCAGTGGCGCTATCCGCGTTCGCAGCAGGAATTTTGTGAGATATGCGGGTTAGTGCGGGGCAAACAATGATCTATTCATTTCATCTTTTCTTTATCACAAGCACTGCATTATTGCCGCCGAAACCAAAGCTGTTTTTAAGAGCGAATTCAGCATTGATCCGGCTTGGACTGGTTGATACGAGATTGAGTCCGCATTCAAGGTCCGGCTCGGCAAGATTCAGGTTCGGTGGCGAAACGCCGTGGTCGAGGCTTAATATGGCAACTATGGATTCAACAGCGCCGCAAGCGCCCAGGAGGTGGCCGAAAAAAGATTTATTGGAAGCAACAGGTATACGATCGGCCTCGCCTGCCAATGCCTTGCGGATAGATAGGCTTTCCGCCGGGTCATTTGCCCTGGTACCGGTACCGTGAGCATTGATGTAACCGACTTCTGCCGCAGATATGCCTGCAGAATCAAGCGCCGCACAAATCGCCCTGGACTGGCCTTCGGGATTTGGCCTGGTTATATGCGACGCATCTGAAGATTCACCATAACCGGCTATTTCTGCCCTGATATCAGCGCCACGCGCCAGAGCGGTTTCTTCGTTCTCAAGCGTAAGCGCGCCGGCGCCTTCTCCCAGAATGCAGCCGTCCCGGTCTTTGTCAAAAGGGCGGCAGGCAAGTTCCGGTTCTTCCCTCTTTGAAAGAACGCCCAGATTGTTCCATGCGCCGTAAAGGAAAGGATCAAACGGCGCATCAGTCCCTACGCACAGAACAGCGTCCGAATATCCATCTCTGATCATACGGAAGCCTATTCCTATTGCATTGGTCGAAGAAGAACATGCTGAAATGGTAACGTAATTGGGTCCGGTTAACTTGAATTGCATTGAAAGCTGAGACGAGATTGCATTCGCCATCCCCCGGGGCACGGAAGTGGGACGCACACCGCGAAGTCCTTTTTCGAAATAGCCTTTAAATGTTTCATATAGAGTATGCGATACACCGGTTCCCGTACCCGCAATGACAGCTACGTTCCAGGGCTCGGCTTCTCCCTCATCCGTGACAAGGCCGCTTTGTTTCAAGGCTGTTCCAGCTGCCAGCATGGCAAGATCTATTGTGCGGTCTTTTCTTGACGCCAGTCCGGCTGCTTTTAGAGCTGTTTCAAGCTTTCCTTCTTCTATTTCGGCTCCATTCTTTGACTTGTAATCACTGACATCAAGCGAGTGAATCCTTCTGATACCGGTCTTGCTGCTGACCAGATGTTTCCAGATTTCGTCTTCCCCGATGCCGCATGGCGTCACGGCGCCTATGCCCGTAACTGCAACCTTCCGTTTTGGTGTAACTGTGCTCCCGTTCATCCCGGATTCCTTTGCCGCTTATTGTTGTCTATGAATGTCTTCGCGCATTTCCATTGTCTCAGGCTTGCTCAAAGCAAATATTTCTTCTGCAAAGTGACATACGGAGGTGTGGTTTTCTGAAACTCTTTTTCGTGGAGGTATGAGTTCCCGGCAGATATTCCTGGCGCGATGACACCTCGGATGAAAAGGGCAACCGGGAATTCTGTCGGTTGCTGAGGGAACATCGCCTTGAAGAACAATCCGTTTTGATCCTTCGGTTCTTGCCGTTAAACCCTTTTCCACATCCGGAACGGCCGAAAGAAGCGCCTCCGTATAGGGATGCGCAGGATGCTGAAAAATTTCCAATGCCGCGGCATGTTCAACAATCCCGCCGAGATACATCACGAGAATGCGGTCGCACATGTATTTAACCACTGCCAGATCATGAGCGATAAAAATGTAGGAAAGGTTCCGTTGGTTCTGTAAATCCAGCATCAAATTCAGTATCTGCACCTGCACTGATACGTCAAGCGCCGACACCGGTTCATCTGCAATCACAAGCGAAGGATTAAGCGCCAGCGCTCTTGCTATACCCAGCCGTTGCCTCTGGCCCCCGCTGAACTCGTGCGGGTAACGTGACGCATAGCTGCTTTCCAGTCCGACAGACTCGAGAGCAGATGCAACCTTCCGGCGGCGTTCAAGTTTGTTTCCGCATATTCCGTGGATCTTTAGAACTTCCGAAATTGCAGATCCGATTGTCAGCCGGGGGTTCAATGATCCGAAAGGATCCTGGAAGATCATCTGAATTTCTCTCCTGAAGAATTTCGAGTTGTTTTTCAGAAGATCGCGGACATCTCGGCCATTATACATTATTCTTCCGGAAGTTAATTCGGTCAGACCTATTATTGCGCTTCCGAGTGTTGTTTTCCCGCAACCGCTTTCTCCTACCAGGCCTACAGTCTCTCCTCGAGAGACAGACAGGCTAACATCGTTCACAGCCATAAGCCGGCTTTTTCTTCCCATGCGATCCCGCACAGCGAAACCGGCTTCAGCTCTTTCTATTGAAAGCATTCCCATTAAAATTCACCTAAATATACGGAAAATTGCATCGCACCTCTCTCTTTCCTTCACCCTTCCGTTCAAGGGCTGGTTCAGCGGCGTGGCACTGCTTTTGAGCTCTTGGACAACGCGGCGCAAACCGACAGGCAGGAGGAAGCATGGACGGATCTGGCACAGAGCCTGGTATTCCCTTTATTCTTTTGCCTTTGCCCGGCCAGCTTTCAAGATCTGGCACAGCATTAATCAATCCTACCGTATAAGGATGAGCCGGCTGCCTCAATGTTTCTTCCGCCGGACCTGATTCGACCACCCTGCCCGCGTACATTACATAAATATAATGGGCCATCTCAGCAACAAGTCCCAGGTTATGGGTAATCAATAAGATGGCCATCTTCATCTCGGACTGCAGCCGCTTCATAAGTTCAAGAATCTGCGCCTGAATTGTAACATCCAGAGCTGTAGTAGGTTCGTCGGCAACAAGCAAACCCGGTCTGGCGGCCAGCGCCATTGCAATCATTGTCCTCTGCTGCATGCCACCGCTTAATTCGTGTGGATAGGCCTTGATTCGGCGCGCCGGATCAGGAAGGCCGACGGTGCGCATAAGTTGCATAACTTCTTCTCTCGACCCTGTCCCTTTCCCGTGCAACCGCAGAGCTTCTGCAATCTGAGACCCTACATTGACCACCGGGTTCAGCGAACTGCCCGGTTCCTGAAAAATGTAGCCTATCTTGCTGCCGCGCACGCGTCTGAGTTCCCGGTCCGTCATCCCAAGCACATCGCTACCGTCTATCAGTATAGAACCGTCTTCATAGAAGCCTGGAGGCTCAGGCACCAGTTTCGCCATGGAAAGAGCTGTAACACTCTTCCCGCAACCGCTTTCGCCAACAAGCGCAACGGTTTCACCTTTGCGAATGCTGAGAGAAATTCCGTCCACTGCCTTGACCGGTTTTGCGCGGGAACCAAACCATGTTTTTAACCCGGAAATTCTGACAAATAAATCATCGGCTCCGGTCATGCAAAAAGCTCTCCCCCGGCATTGTCACTTTCGAATGAAGCCCCTTGTTCATCCTGACAGTCATCCATTTGTTCCGGAACCATCTGGTCCCCTTTTTTAACAAGCGCTTCTATTTTACGCTCTACCTCCTCTAGTTTGCCGGAACATTGCTTCAGGAGCTTCTGCCCTTCCTCAAAACGAGTGATCATTTTTTCAAGACTCAAAGAACCGCTTTCCATTTCCTTGACGATCTGTTCCAGTCTTTCGAGAGACTGCTCAAAGCTCATTTTCTTCTTTCCGCCTTTTTCGTCTGTTCCAGTTTTCTCTTTCATGACTCAACTCTCCTGTGGTGATGTCTGTTCTTTTGCCTTTTTCAAGCTTTTGTATTTCAACCGAGGAAAGCTCTCCGGCTTTTCAAGGCGAATCATCCGGCCGACGAGTCGATGACTCGCGATTCTATGCTTCCTTCAGCCAATTCCGTGTCAATAATCTCGTTTGCCCTCACGTCGGCTGCAGACCTTACAATCTCCCCATTGCGATTCTTTGTCAAGCTGTAGCCTCTCCCAAGCACTGCTCTTGGATTATAAGCGTTAATCTGGCTTTCCAGTTTCTCAAGGTTATAGCGGCATCTCTGGCTCCACATTCGTGCTTGATGCAGCATCCTTATGGACAGATCATCAACACGCTGCCGTGATTGACGCGCAGACTCCATAAGTTGGTGGCGCATCATCATTTGGATAGATTCGAGCCTCTGGGAATGCCGCGCAACCACATTTCCCGGCTCCTTGAACACATAACTGCCCTGTGCGGCAGCAAGCCTGTTGCGCAAACAAGTGATCTTCTCCCGGAGCGTCATTAAAAGCCTGCGTTCCATCTCGCTTATATTTTTCTCATATTCCTTTTTGCGGCCAACGACCAGTTCGGCCGCGGCCGAAGGGGTTGGCGCTCGCAAATCGGCGACAAAATCGCTTATAGTAAAATCTATCTCGTGCCCCACCGCGGAAATAACCGGAATGCGGCAAGCCGCAATCGCTCTTGCAACAACCTCTTCATTGAAAGCCCAAAGATCCTCCATGCTGCCGCCGCCCCGTCCCACAATGATTACATCCATATCCTTCTTTTTATCGAAATATGCTATAGCTCCAGCGATCTCTTTCGCGGCCTCTGCTCCCTGTACCTTTACCGGATAAAGTTGAAGGTGCAGATTTGGAAACCGCCGGGATATCACGTTGAGAATATCCCTGATTGCCGCTCCTGTTCCGGAAGTTACAACGCCGATATGCTGGGGCAGAGCGGGAACAGGCTTTTTCAAGGACTTGTCGAAAAGCCCTTCTTTAAGCAGTTTCTGCTTGAGCTTTTCAAACTGTTCCTGGAGTTCCCCTTTTCCGCTTTTTTCGATCCGGCGGATGATAATCTGGTAATTTCCGCTTCTTTCATAGACACTGATGTCGCCGTAGGCTCTCACCAGCAAACCGTCAACAGGCTGGAACGTAAGTCCGCGTTGATTTCCCCTGAATAATACGCCTGATATCTGGGCGCTCTCGTCCTTTATGGTCAGGTAATAATGCCCTGACTGGGGCCGCCTGACGTTGGAAAGCTCGCCCTCCAGCCACACAGAGCCGACGCATGATTCCAAGGTTGACTTTATAAGCCGTGTCAGTTCCACGACTTTGTATATCTTTTTCGGTTCTTTCTGCACAGACTGCCTTTAACTAGTGCGCGTATTCAACGCATCGTGTTTCCCTTACTACAACAACTTTGATCTGGCCGGGATACTGAAGTTCGCTTTCAATTTTCCTGCTTATATCCCGGGCCAGCGACATTGCGCCGTTGTCATCGACTTTTTCGGGTATTACTATAACGCGCACTTCCCGGCCCGCCTGCATGGCATAACTTTTGGCAACCCCTTCAAATTCTGTTGCTGCTGATTCGAGTTTTTCGAGACGCTTGACATAAAGCTCGGTAGTCTCAGACCTGGCGCCTACTCTTGAACTTGAGATTGCGTCTGCTGCGGAGGCAAGCACAGCGTACAGACTCTCGCGTTCCACTTCCTCATGGTGCGCTGCAACGGCATTAACAACAACTGATGATTCTCCTTCTTTTTTCAGAAGATCCGCGCCGATTATAGCGTGCCCTCCCTCGATTTCGTGGTCAAGAGCCTTGCCGATATCGTGAAACAGCCCGACCCTCTTTGCAAGCGAAGCATCAAGGCCTAGTTCCCCGGCCATCACCCCCATAAGCTGCGCTACCTCCACTGAATGCTGCAGGACATTCTGCGTGTAACTGGTTCTGAATTTGAGACGTCCCAGCATTCGCAGCAGGGAGGGACTTATCTCCTGAGCCCCGACGGAATAAGCTGCTTCCTCACCGGCAGTGCGTATGGTTTCGTCCATGTGTTCTCTTGTGCTCTGGACTATCTCTTCAATGCGGGCAGGGTGAATGCGTCCGTCCGAAATCAACGCTTCAAGCGCCTGTCTTGCCACCTCGCGCCGGATCGGATCAAAACCGGAAAGAACTACCGCTTCAGGTGTATCGTCGATAAGAATATTTATTCCTGTCGCCGATTCCAGGGCCTTGATATTTCTTCCATCCCTGCCGATAATACGACCTTTCATGCCGTCGTTTGGCAAAAGAACAGTGCTGGTGGTCATTTCGCTTGCGTGAGACGCCGCATACTTCTGGATGGAAAGAGCTACTATCTTTCTGGCCTCTTTGTTGGCAGTTTCTCTTGCCCGCTCCTGCATTTTTCTGATCAGATTGCTGATATCGCCTTGAACCTCATTTTGAACCCTCTCAAGCAATGCCTTTCTGGCATCTTCTCTGGTCATGGCCGCCACTTTCTGAAGTTTTGCTTTTTCCTGCCGTGTCAGATCGGCAACCTCGCCACGCTCATGTTCAAGCATGGCTTTTGTTTTTTCGATCTCGGCAAGTTTGGTTTCAAGGTTGAATTCCTTTTTCTCTATCATGGAAACCTTGCGGTCAAGATTCGTCTCTCTTTCAGTTATTCTTTCTTCCTGGTCCGCCAGTTTTCTGATTTTGGACTCAGTCGTGCTTTCAAATTCCTCCCTTGCTTTCAAAACCTCGGCCTTTGCCTTGATTTCAGCCTCTCTTCTAATCGAATCGGCGTCGACCTTTGCTTTCTCCAGCACAAGCCTGGCCTGCTGTTCCCTGCTTTCAGAACGTGATGAGCCGATTAAATATCGGACAAGGTACCCGGCTCCAGCCCCAAGCATAACCCCCAGAATTCCTGTCAGTACAATAATACCCATTCCGCTGTTCCTTTCTCCTGATCGGACAAACGCCCGTATTTGTTATTTTCTTTACTGATTGCATTACCTGCAATGTATAACCCGAGACTCTGTAACCACCATGTCAACCCGGCTGTCGTGCGGTTCCTGAGGCAGGATGTCAAAAACCTGAAAGTCATAAGCCAACCCAAGCTTGAGCGCATTATTTTTGTGTGCGCGGCTGAGAATGCGGTCGTAATGTCCTCCGCCGTGCCCGATCCTCTCTCCCTTGCGCCCGAAAGCCAGGCCTGGAATTACAAAAACATCCACCTTCAAAGACTTGACCCATTCAGGAAAGCGCGGTTCCCTTGTTCCGCAATTGCCTTCGCGCATCTCCATACTGTCCCGGTATTCTGCCATCCGGTATTCTCCTCGCTCATCATCAAAAGCCGGGACACACAATATTTTCCCTTCATTCCGGCAGAACCAAACAATGTTATCTGTGTCAATTTCCCAGGGAAGACTCAGGTAAACGCTGACAATTCGCGCGGCTTTAAAATCTTCAACCTCTTCGAGCTGCCGCGCCGCCATGAAGCTTGCAGTCGCCCTCTTTCGAGGATCTATTTTTTTTCTGCAGGCGTTAATTGCGACCCTTATTTCCTTTTTTGTTTTGACCATTATTCCGGACCTTCTTGCCTAAGCTTTTCAGCCCATCGTTCGAGCCTTTTTCTTATGTTCGCTTCGTATCCCTGCGTTCCGGGGCTGTAATATTTCGCGTTTGAAGGCACATAGAGCTGCCCTGTTATGTGCCCGTCATATTCGTGGGGATACTTATACCTTGACCGTGAACGGTTATCTTCGTCTACGCTTTTTACATGAATATTTCTCAGGTGTTCGGGCACCTCAAATGTTCTTCCCTCTTCAACATCCTGCCATGCTTTCTTAATAGCCATATAGGATGCGTTACTCTTCGGCGCTGTGGCCAGGTATGTCGCAGCCTGGGAAAGAATTATCCTGGCTTCAGGCATTCCCACATAGTCTGCGCCTGTAAATGCTGAAACCGCTATGCCAAGCGCGCGCGGATCTGCGTTGCCGATATCCTCGGAGGCGAAAATCACCATTCGCCTGGCAACAAAACGGGGGTCTTCGCCCGCGTAAAGCATTTTTGCGAGCCAGTACACTGATGCATCAGGGTCCGATCCGCGCATGCTCTTTATAAAGCCGGAGATTGTGTCATAGTGGCCGTCTTCGTCATGATCGTAGACTACCGCCTTTTTCTGGATTGACGATTCGGCGATTTCAAGCGTCACATGAACTGTGCCGTCACTGAGCGGCGGGGTTGTCAGTACCGCTATCTCCAGCGCGTTTAATGCCCGGCGGGCATCGCCTTCACAGACTCGCGCCAGATGCGCAAGCGCGTCACTGTCTGCGCTAACACGAAATTCCCCAAGTCCCCGTTTTTCTGAGAGCGTCCGTTCAAGCAATTGTAAAACAGCTTCTTCGCCAAGAGATTTCAACTCAAATATCAACGAGCGGGATGTTAGCGGACTGTTGATAAAAAACATGGGATTGTGGGTTGTTGCCCCGACAAGAATTGCAGAACCATCTTCAACATAAGGTAGAAGGATGTCTTGCTGTGCCTTGTTGAAACGATGGATCTCGTCTATAAACAGAATTCCAGCCTGGCCCTCTTGCTTCTTTAATTGGCTGGAAGTATTCAGCAATTTTCTAAGTTCGGATACGTTAGCTGTTGCGCCGCTTGTTCTAAGAAAGCGGCGCATGGTGGAGTTGGCAATGACTTCTGCTATTGATGTTTTTCCGCAACCAGGAGGGCCGTAAAGAATAATGCTGTTCAATCTGTCGGCAGATATGGCGCGACTGAGGAGCCTGCCCTGCCCCAGAATATGTTCCTGTCCAACTATTTCTTCGATAGCTCTGGGGCGCATTCTGGCTGCAAGCGGCAGCTTTGAACCGTCGTTTTCGGTATGTTCATTTTTGAACAAATCCATGATTTAACCCGGGTAAAAAAATACCCCGCCGTAAGTCGCTTTGGCATGAATCTCTGTTCCTCGATGTCGAGGTGGGCACTGTAGTCCCCGCATCCAGGTTCCCTTGCGGGCATCCTGTCAACAGAGCTTTCCAGCTCCCTTTACTTACATTAATGGGTTAGAGATACTTGCCTGCAAACGAGCAAGGCAGGGTATTTTTACCCGCGCTAAAGCATAAACCTGTTTTCCATAGAACAATCTGAACAAAGGCCCGAAAAAACAGAAAAAATCAAGGCCGACATTCCTGGCGCATGACATATCCGTTTCTGTTTTGACTCCATAATCCGTACAGCCGGTCGCACGCATAACACACGTAACCGACGGAAACAGTTTTTTTACTAAATCTAACATGGGTTTAGCCCCGCCTCATCCCAATGCAATAAAAATAAACTCGTAAAAGCCTATCCTTCTCTTATATCAGCGTTAAGTTTCTGTTTCAAAACATCCTTGATCGCCTCGTGCAGCCTGTTGGCTTCTTCATCGGTCAAGGTTTTTTCATTCGAACGGTAAGACAGGTTGTAAGCAAGACTTTTCCTGCTGCCCCCTATCCTACTTGTGTCTGTAAAGATATCAAATAGACGCACGCCTGTCAACTCGGCGGGGGCGTTTTCCCATATTATTTTTTCAATAGTTCCATTAAGAACCGACTTATCTACAACAAGGGCCATGTCTCTTTTAACAGCGGGATATTGCGGCGCCGCTTTTATCCTGGCAATCCGGAAGACGTTGCACAACAACGGTTTCAGTTTAAGTTCAGCAAGAGCAACCGGTGTTGCTATACGCCAGTGCGAACGGATTTGCTCTTTAACAAGCCCCATGCACCCTGCCTTCTCGCCGTTAATCAGAACGCTAACTGACGCCGCCTTATCCATGCATCGGATGTTTTCCTGCCGGAAATCCAGATCTTTGACATGAAGTAATCGGCACAGTTCCTCTACAGCCCCTTTAAGACGCAGAAATGTGTCTTTGTTTTCTCCGTCGGAAGATTTCTCAAGCCCGCCTGTTTCCGGACGGCCCATCAGCCCGAGGCATACGTGTTGTTCTTCACTATTGCCTTTTGCGCCATGTTCGAAAACAACTCCGATCTCGTAAAATGCTGCGTCTTCGACCTGTCGGGAATGATTTTTCCCGAGGGTTTCTATCATCTGCGCCGACAAACAGTCGCGCAAAACAGCTTGATCTGAACTGACCGGATTGGGAAGCACAAGCCTGCGGCTGCCATCTGTTGCTGATGCTATATCAAGCAACCGGCAGGATGTGGCGCTGTAATTTACTATCTCATAGAAGCCCAGACCCGCCAGAGCTGATCCGCACTTTTGGGCAGCCTGCCAGTCTGAATCATCGGCGCCGGGCACTATCCGGGACCGCGGGTCGCCAACGGGTATATTATCCACACCGTGGATGCGGGCAATTTCCTCGATCAGATCGGCTTCAATTTTAATATCCCATCTGTATGAAGGGACTTGTACGGTAAAAATGCCGGCATTCAGATTTTCAACAGAAAGACCCAGAGATTCAAAAATTACAGCAACAGAATCTTCTGAAATTTCGAACCCTAGTATCTTTCTCAAACGGTCAAGCCTGCATTCAACTCTTTCAGGGGCTGCTTTGCCCGGATACTCGTCAACACATCCCGCCAGAGGCTTCGCGCCTGCATGTCGGGCAAGAAGATTAACTGCCCGGCGGGCCGCACTATCAACATTGCCTATATCCACGCCCCGCTCAAAACGATAGGAAGATTCTGAACTCAGTCTGGCTGCAACAGCAGTGTTTCGGATGTCTACCGGATTAAAACATGCGCTCTCCAGGAGGATGGTGGAAGTGTTCTGATTTATCTCCGTGTTTTCGCCACCCATCACTCCAGCCAGGGCCACAGGCCTAACAGAGTCAGCGATAACAAGCATATCATTGCCAAGCTTCCTGTCGTTGCCGTCAAGTGTTCTTATACATTCATTCTCAGCGTTTCGCACTATGATCGTTTTATCTTTGAGGCAGTCATAGTCGAAAGCATGAAGTGGCTGCCCCCATTCCAGAAGGACATAGTTGGTTATATCCACAACATTATTGATGGGCCTTATGCCGCAGCAGTGTAGCCGCTTGCGCATCCACACTGGCGACGGACCGATATCCACGTCCTTCACAATCCGGGCGGTATATCGCGGGCATTTCTCCGGCTCCAGTATCTGAACAGAGACCGAATCTGTAATTTTATCCGGAAGACCATTGAAATCTGTTACCGGCATCCGAAGCGGAGTGTCGAACAAAGCCGACACTTCACGGGCAATTCCGATGATGCTGAGACAGTCCGGCCTGTTCCACGTAACTTCCAGCGTCAAAACCGTGTCCGGCTCTCCTGCAATCTCCGAGAACGGAGAGCCAGGGGATATGTCCTGCGGCATAATCATTATGCCGCTATGGTCGTCAGAAACTCCCAGTTCATCTTCTGCGCAAAGCATGCCTTCGGATTTGATTCCTCGCACTTTGCGGCTTTTTATGGCAAACCCGGATGGAAGTTTGGCGCCTGACATTGCAAGCACAACATTATCACCCTCTTTGAAATTGGTTGCTCCGCATACGACATCTACGGACGCATCACCTGCGTCAACAACGCAAAGCACAAGCTTGTCGGCGTCGGGATGTGGCCGCACCTCCTGCACCCGTCCAATAACCACCCTGTCATAACTGCCATGGGGCACAGCAATAGACTCCACCTCGGTTCCTGAAAACGTCAGACGTTCAGCAATCTCTTCGGCGGAAGCTTCTACGGGAACAATCTCCTTAAGCCACTGCAGTGAAATCTTCATTTAAACTGCTCCAGAAACCTGAGGTCATTATCATAAAGATGGCGTATATCCTTGATGCCGTATTTGACCATGGCGATTCGTTCTACCCCCATCCCAAAAGCGTAACCTGTTACGGCTTCCGAATCGTATTCCACCATATCGAAAACCCTTGTATCGACAATGCCGGCGCCCGCTATCTCGATCCAACCGCTATGTTTACACACTGCGCATCCCCTGCCCCCGCAGACATGGCACGAGAAATCGCACTCCACGCTGGGCTCGGTAAATGGGAAAAAGTGGGGTCGGAATCTTATTTTCACGTTGCTGCCCATAAGCTTACGCGCAAAATAGGCAAGGTCGCCCTTCAGGTCTGCCAGGGAAACGTCATCATCAACATAAAGACCTTCAATCTGGTGGAAATTCGCGCTGTGAGTTGCGTCTGTTGTATCGCGCCGATAGCATCTGCCTGGTGTGATTATCCTCACCGGCGGCCGCTGGTTCTTCATAACGCGTATCTGAACAGGCGAGGTCTGGGTCCGGAGCAGTTCCCCGGAATCAAGCCAGAAAGTATCCTGTTGGTCGAGTGATGGATGGTGGCCAGGCGTGTTCAGCGCCTCAAAATTATTGTAGGCTGTCTCAATGTCGGGCCCTTCTGCAACGGTGAAGCCCATGGACCTGAATATCCCGCAAGTTTCCTCTACAATATATGAAAGAGGATGCCTGGATCCGGCCTTCCGCCACCTGCCGGGAAGGCTGTAGTCGATCTCGGAAACGATGGTTCCCTGATCCGGCGCTCCGACGGCTTTTTTCGCCTCAATTACGGCGATCAGTTCTTTTTTAAGTTCATTTGCCAGCCGGCCCGCTTCTGCGCGTTCAGACGGATCAATATCTTTTAGACCGCGCATGATAACGGGCAACAGGCCCTTACGCCCGAGGTACTTTATCCTGACGGCCTCAACCTCGTTCGCAGTCCCGGCAGACTGCACTTCGGCAATTGCCTTCTGCTTCAGTTCGGCTATTTCTGCGGGCTTCATCGTCTCAAATTCTCTCCGTAAATGGAAAGGCCACCCCACAGGATGGCCCGCTTAACCCGCACATCTCACATTCTTCCGGCAGAAACGATTTAAACGGGGCTATTGCCAGCAGAAACAGCGTCATCGGGTCAAACCGATTTTGCCCTTCACTAAAAGCGCTATTCGCCGTTTCTGCCCGAAAAAGCTTGAAATATGCGGGCTAATTCCAGCGTAGTTGCTCAGGCAAGATTTCCTCTGGCGACATCAACTATTGCAGAAAACCCTTCCGGATCATGAATCGCAATCTCGGAAAGCATTTTTCTGTTCAACCTGACTTCAGCCTTTTTCAACCCCTCAATCAGCCGGCTGTAAGAAATATCATTCGCTTTAGCTGCAGCGGACACCCTGGCAATCCATAATGACCTGAAATCCTGCTTCTTCTGTTTTCTGTGCTCTGTTGACAGCCACATGGCGCGGTCAACCGCCTCTGTAGCCTGCCGATACCGCTTACTGCGAGCGCCGCTAAATCCTTTAGCTCGCGAAAGAACACGCTTCTTCCTTTTTTTAGAAGCTGGTGCGTTAGTTACTCTGGGCATTTTTACCTCCGTTTAACCGATCCGAAACCTGAATCCTCGTCAGCCGGCAATCATATGCCGAATCCGTCTGGCCTCGGTATCGCTTAGTACGCCTTTTTTGCGAAGATTCCGCTTTCTTTTGCGGTTCTTTGAAGACATAAGATGGCTTGCTCCAGCTTTGGTGTATACAAAATTTCCGCTGCCTGTCTTTTTAAACCGCTTTCCAACTGCTTTTTTCGTCTTTCCTTTAGGCATAATTTCAACTTTCGATCCGTTTGAAACATTATCCGCATTTAATTCGGGCGAGACCTTATATAACATTAGGCCTGACGTCCAGAGCTTTTTTCATAAAAATGAATTATTACTCCGTAATTGCGCGGATTCAGCGCTTGTTATTCGTTTACTCTGTGACGCGCAGCAAAATCTTATTACGCTCAAATATGGAAATATCTCAGTGTAACTTTATGAACCTATTTTCCTGATTTCGCTGATTTAGCGCCAAGCATAGCTATTATAGCCCGTCCCATAAGTTTCGGAGGCGAATCAACAACAGACAGGTCTTCACAATCTTTTAGAACCCGGTTGACAAGCTCGAATCCGAGATCCTTGTGAGCGTTTTCGCGTCCCCTGAAGGTCAATGTAATTTTAACCTTGTGCCCTTTCTGCAGAAAATCTTTAACATGGTTGATCTTTGTTTCGTAGTCGTGTTCACCTACGTTGCTGTGGAATTTTATTTCCTTGACCTGGTTCCCGCGCTTCTGCTGCCTTGCCTGGCGTTTTTTACGGCTTTCTTCGTACCTGAATTTACCGAAGTCCATAATGCGGCACACCGGCGGCTTGGCCTTGGGAGAAATCTCCACTAGATCCAGACCCTCTGCTTTGGCCTTTTCAAGCGCTTCCCTTGTCGGCATGACACCGAGCATATTGCCGGCCTTGTCAACACAACGTACTTCTGAAACCCTTATCCTTTCATTGGTTCGTACAAATGAACGAATAACGTGCCTCCTTGTTTTTTACCCGGTCATCTTTAGCTGCAGCGAACCTTCCGGGCGTTGTTGATTTTTAAGTTCGCCGTCACTCCTGCGGTCTGTTTTCAACTTTAAACCGCTCCAGCAATTCTTCTATTTTTAAAGTTCCTTCATCTCCGCTTTCCCTGCCCCGCAGAGAGACTTCATTTTTTTCTTCTTCTCTCGGACCAAGAATCACCATGTATGGAGTTTTGTCAAGCCTGGCATTCCGGATTTTTGCCCCTATCTTGTCGGATTTCTCATCTACCCTGGTTCTAAATCCATTTTCCGCAAACCGGTCATTAATTTGTTGCGCATATTTGAACTGTTTTTCAGTAAGCGGCAACACCCTTACCTGTTCAGGGGCCAGCCAGAAAGGAAAAGCTCCTCCGTAATGCTCGATAAGGATTCCGAAAAATCTCTCCAGAGCGCCAAGCAAAGCGCGATGAACCATGTATGGTCTGTGCTCCTTGCCATCTGAACCCACGTAAGTAAGATCGAAACGTTCGGGAATATTAAAATCGAACTGAATAGTGCTCATCTGCCATTCCCGACCCAGGGCGTCCTTGATCTTGACGTCTATTTTAGGCCCGTAGAAAGCGCCGCCGCCCTCGTCTATCTCAAAAGGCACGCCTTCAGATTTCAGCGCGCATTCAAGAGAAGACGTTGCCTGGTCCCACCTGTCCTGTTCGCCGACGGCTTTTCCGGGCCGGGTCGAAAGAAAAGCCTTGAAGTCGCTCATTCCAAAAGAGCGCAGCATTTTCAATGCAAACTGAAGCGTATAACGCACTTCCTCTTCAATGTTTTCCGGCGAACAGAAAATATGCGCATCATCCTGTGTAAAACCGCGAACTCTCAAAAGACCGTGCAAAACACCGCTTTTCTCGAAGCGATATACAGTTCCAAGCTCAGCCCAGCGTAGAGGCAGATCCCGGTAGGAACGCTTACTGTTTTTATATACCGCGATATGGAAAGGGCAGTTCATCGGTTTTGCGAAATATTCTTCTTCGTCAATGATCATGGGCGAATACATGTTTTCACGGTAGAACTCGAGATGACCGGATTTTTCCCATAGTGCGGCCCGTCCTATATGTGGAGTATAAAGAATTTCGTAACCGGCTCGAAAATGCTCTTGTCTCCAGAAATCTTCTATAATTGAGCGTATTCTGGCTCCGCGAGGATGCCACAAAACAAGCCCTGGACCTATTTCATCCTGGATACTGAAAAGGTCCAGCTGTCTACCCAGCTTGCGGTGGTCCCTTTTCTCGGCCTCCTCCATCTGCTGGAGCTTTTGCCGGAGTTCCTTGGAGGAAGCCGCAACTATCCCGTACAGTCTCTGCAGCATTGGATTTGTTTCGATCCCCTTGAAGTACGAACCGGCAACAGAAGTTATCTTGAAGGCCTTGATCTGGCCTGTTGACTCAAGATGCGGTCCGGCGCAAAGATCCATGAAGTCGCCGCTCTTGTAAAATGTTACTGCCTGGTCTCCGGGAATATCAGCGAGCCTCCGGACCTTGTACTCCTGGTCATGCTGCTTGAGAAAAGCCTCTGCCTCTTCCCTGCTCATTTCCACTTTTTCGAATGGATGGTCCTCGTCGATAATCCGTTGCATCGCTTCTTCGATGCGGGGAAAGTCTTCGGGAGACAGCCTGTGTGGCAGGTCAAAATCATAGTAAAAGCCATCTGCTGTTGCGGGACCGATATCCAGTTTGACGTTTTCAAACAGCCTTTTGACCGCTGCCGCCATCACATGCGCCGCACTGTGGCGCATAAGCTCCATGTCCAATTGTCCGTCTCCCTTCATCAAGCTTTTTGCAAATAACTACTTTTCGAACTTGAAGCAAACAACTATTCATCCCAAAACACCAGAAAAAAATGAGGAAACTTCTATTTTTTACGCAACCTGTTAAGCCGCATATCTCACACCCCCGAGGCAGAAACAATTGTAAGGCCATTATTGCAAGCCAAAGTCGTTTTACCCGATATGCGGATTAATGCAACCTCTTGCCATAAGGAATCCGGCGGTTGTAGTTTTCTGCTGTCTGCCGAAGCTCGCGCAATGTTGCAGAACTGCGCCTACGCGCATACCGACCCAGGAGATGATAAATTTTCTGATCCGCCCATGTTTCCCGGATGTTTTCCTCCGAAGTCCGCCTTGCTTCCGAGAGATCAATGTCAAAAATCATATCGCATTTTACATCGCCACCTTGTCCAACGGCTTGAAACACAATCCTGCTGTTGTTGTCTGGACACCTCCCGTAAAGCGTCAGCGGCCTGTCAAGATACAAGTCGCTGGACAGCACAGGGTATATTTCTGCTCTGATGCCTTCAGCAAACCGGAACGATAAGTCTGCCATTACCGGACGGCTGACCTGCCGCACCAAGTCTTTAACAGCATCGGGTATTTCCCACCTGCCCCTGTTAATAACGTAAACGTCTCCCTTGTTGCTATAGCTGAGTATATCCAACAGGTAGGTATTTGCCCTGCTGACAGCTCCCAGGGTAAATACGGACATCGTTCCGTCGTTATACTTGCTGAACTTGCCGATGATTTCGGTGCTGTCCGTGATTCCCGAAGTCGGCAAGCCGTCCGTTACTACAATAGCAATCGCGGGGCGGCCCGGTTTTCTCTCCAGCTCAGCCAGAGCTTTCAGAGAAGAATACAGATCGGTATTGCCGCCGGAATGCAATGATTCAATAAAACGAGTGGCCCTGCGGAGATTTTCAGGTGTATTCTGTGCCCATTTATTGAAGCATTGATCGGCTTTCCTACTAAAGGAAACCACGTTAAACCTGTCGTTTTGCCTTATCAATGGCAACGAACGTTTCAATCCTTCCTTGCAGAACTCCAGGCGCCTTTCGGTAAGACTGGCGGAAGAATCTTGAACAAGGACAACGTCTTTTGGTATGAGCGGCAAGGCCTCTTTACCCGCACGCTGTATATCAATTTTGAAATAGCGGTATTTCGATTCTCTATTGCTTTCGAAAACAGTCGCTTCCGCGGTGAGCACATCTTCAACAGCTTTAAACTCTGACACGTCTTGGGGCTTCTCGCTGAATTGATCGCCCGCAATATCGGTTCCAGTGCGGCTGTCGGTTCCTGTTGCATTCCTCTTCGACGGGCCGGCAGCGGGCCCGGTATCCGAAACCAAGTTTTTCCCGGGTTTCAGCTTTGTCTCATCTGTTGCTTCTGAAACGGTGTCACTGCGGCCAAGAGGTCTTAAACTGACATCGCTCTGGTGAATCCTTTCAACTGCAGGGATCAACCGTCTTGGCAGGACGCTGACTTCGTCGTCAACAATTTTTTCCTCTATGGCAAGTATCTCCTGGGGTGGAGTCCACTCCGATGGTTCGGGAATTTCGCCGGGACCGACAAGAGAACCTTCGGCTCCAAATTCGGAATTGGCTTTCTCATGATCGAGTTTTTCGTCTGATCCTGTTAACTCTTCGGCAGTAACCTCGGCTTTAATTGTGCCTGTAACCTCGCCATCCGGCGCAACTTCCAGTTTATCTTCTTGAATTGATTCATCCGCTTGGATCTCGACATCACGAAAAATTTTCTGATTCAGCAGTTCAGCTCCATCCTGAAGCGACCCCAACGGCAAAGTCAGCAACAGGTAAACCAGCGCGCCGTGCAAAATAACCGAAACAAAACAGGCCGCGAATGCCGCCAACGGATGTTTTGCGGCTCCCTGTCTTTCGAAAGCGGCATGAATCTCTTCAAATTCGCTGCGATCTCTTTGGTGTTTCTGCGGCATATCGATCATTAGACTACTCGCCAGGCTCCGGCAGCTTACTGGCATATTCGCTATCCGGATATCTTGCTCTCAGATCTTCCGCGGCTTTCCGCGCCGAATCGAGCTTCTGCATCTCCATGAAGTTACTGTAAGCGCGATAGAGACACCTGGGCGCCAGTTCGGGATCATCGTACAGTATGGCCACGCTCATAAAGTAGCGGGCAGAGTTTTCAAGTCTGCCCTGGCCTTCCCATGCTCCGGCGATACCAGCGTAAGCGTTGGCTCTTATGCCGAGCATTTCATCGCTGGAGGCCAGGGTGGCGGCCTGTTCGTAGAAATCTCTGGCTTGTTTGTAATTTTCGGCATCAAGCTCAATATCCCCGAGCCGAAGCGCGGCTTCAGCCTTGAATCTTGTGCCGGCTTTCTTAGCCAGAGCTCGCCTGAATGCCGATGCGGCGGCCTGCCTGCTGCCCTGCTTCAGCATACACCTTCCGATCAGAGTCCACCCTGTCTGTTCCCAGCCGGCGTCCCGGCTTGACGCAACCAGCGCCCGAGCCGCCTCCACTGATTCTGCGTAGTTTTGACTGTTGTGCCTGTACTCCGCAAGCCACTGCAGCATGCCGGGGGCAAACTCTGTGCGAATTTCAGTTGCAAGAAGCGACTGAAATATATCCGCCGCTTCCTCAAACTCCTGTTTGTTCTTCAATAGTGCAGCCAGCCGGAACCGGGCTTCAAGCTTCTTAGACCCGTGGAGCCCGTGTTTAAGCGCAAACCTCAGATCCTGCTCCGCTTCTTTTTCGCGTCCGTCCTGTTGATGAATAATCCCCCGCCAGTAACGCGCAACGCCGCTGCGTTCGCCGTCTGGAAACTTTGCAAGCAAGCCTGTCAGCGTAATCAGCGCTTTGTCGTTCCGGTCGAGCTTGATCCGGGCAATGGCCTGCCTGTACATAGCTTCTTCAAGAAGCGGATGTCCTGCATGTTTCTGTACAAATTCGCTCCATTTCTTTACAGCATCTTCCAACCTGCCCATTTTGGCGAAGCACACACCGAGTGAGAACATCGATTTCGGCGCCAGTTCGTGTGACGGGAAATCATTTATTATCATCCTATAATACCCGACAGCCTTGCCACACGCTCCATTCCGCTGCAGCCGGTGTCCAAGACGGTAAGCCGCCTCACATGCTAAATTGCTGCCGGAATGCCGGGATACCAAGAGTTTGTAGTATCGTTCGGCCTCATCTTCGCGCCCGCTGCCGGAATATGTCTCGGCCATCAGCCAGTAAACATTGGGGGCCAGGCCTGGAAGTTGATCCACGTCAACTCTGCCGGCAAATTCCAGCGCTCTTTTGTAGTTTTCGCTCCGGTAACTGACCAGTGCAGCTTCGTAGGATGCGGCGCTTGTAAACCTGCTGCCGGGAAAACGTTCAAGCAATGCCTCGTATTCCCGTAGTGCTTTGCCATGCTCATTGAGTTGGCGAAGGCAGTTTGCCCGGATATATATCCATTCCGCAAGACGCCCGGCCGACGCGCTGCCGGATTTAGATAGCCGCTCCATGTTCTTATCGGCATATTGAAGGGAGCGCTTGTAATCGCCGGCGTTGTGCATGGCCCATGCAGCGCGCAGACCCGCTTCATCGGACCGGGAATGTTCCGGATACCCCTCGAGCAGTTTCTGGTATGCCTCTGAACTCTGTTTAAATCTGTTATGCCGGAAGTGATGCTCAGCCATTCGAAAGATTGATTCCGCCTTCATATCATCGTTATCTGAATTCTTTTCCGCCCGAGTGAGCATTGCCACGGCTTTTTTGTCTTTGCCCAGTTCGGAGTACACGCGGCCCAGCGCCAGCAACCCGTATGGATATAAATCAGAGTCTTTATGCTTATTGATAAGATCTTCAAACCGTTGTCCTGCTTCTTCAAGGCGTCCTGTTGACCTCAACGCCTCTCCCATCGAATAAAGAGCGCTTGCTGAAATATGCCGAGGGGCGTCAGACTTGATGACATTTTCAAGAATACTTATGGCCGTCTTTGCCCTTCCATCCTGCAAGGCAAGATCTCCGGCGAGGAGTCCTGCTCTTAAGCGAAAATCGCTTTTTGGGAAATCCTTAAAGACCTGCAAGAACTGTGCGATTGCCTTGTCGGTCTGATCTGTGCGGCGATAGCACTCTCCAAGGCGGAACCGGACGATATCTATAGATTTGTGCCCCGGATGTTTCGCTGCAAATGCGCTGTATTCCTCAGAAGCCAGGTCATAGATACCCCTTGCGTAAAGGCCGTTGGCAAACTGCAGCTTTTCGCTTGCAGAAAGGTCCGCGGCAAAGCCGCTTGCTGCGCAAACGCAAAAAAACGCTAGAACAAAAAGAAAAGTATCTCTATAAGTTTGAAGCCGCATGCGAATTCCTTTTAATCAGGTCCAAAAAAGCAGGTCATTTGCCCGGCTTTTCCTCAGGCACACGCGTAGCAAATGATATGCTCCATATGTCTACCTGCCGGCAAAGATCGAGCACCTTGATAATGTCGTTATACCTTGTTTCCATATCGGCTCGTATTAAAACCGACTGACCCGGAAAATGCTCTACAAGCTTGCGAAGAACTCCCGCCAGCTCTTCATATTCGAGGCCCTGTCTATTAACAGCTATGGAACCATCTTCAAAAATATTTATGATAACTTCGCCCGGCAGCCTGCCGGGTAATCCACTTTCAGTTGCCGTGGGGAGTTGGATGTTGATTTCAGCTTCCCACTGAGCAAATATCTGACTGGTAATAAAAAAACAGAGCAGGAGAAACACGATGTCGATCATCGGCGTTATCTGGAATCCAGGCTCCCGTGAATCTGCTTTACCCCTGAAGTTCATCTTTACGAGACTCCGTTTCTGCAAGCGCGACCATTATTTCCGCCGAAGCGGTCTCCAGCCTGGAAACAAGCTTTGATGACTTGCGGCGGAAATAGGAATAAAACATCATTGCTGGAATGCCGACAATCAGGCCCGAAGCGGTTGTAATCAGAGCCTGGGCAACACCGTTGGCTAAGACAACGGGTTTAGCCTGGGCAATATCAAGAGCTACCGCGCTGAAAGCCTGTAGCATTCCGAACACGGTCCCAAGCAGGCCGATCATGGGTGCGATGACGCCTATGTCGAGCAGATATTGGGTCTGGCCCTGTATCGACTCAGCCTGGCGTGTGCCCTCGCCCTGGATCACATCTTTTATCAGAGAATGATTCGATGTTCCCATGCTTTTCACATAGTCAATCGCTACCAGGGCCACCGATGAAATCGGAGAAGGCCTTGCCTCGCAGGTTATCCTGGCTTCTTCGATCTGCCCTTTTTTGAGCCGGGCAAGGACATCACGGAGCGTTTTGCGCGGAACAATCTCCGAATCACGTAAAACGGCAAAGAAATAGACAATAAGAGTCACTGCCAGAAACGACATTGCCGTGAGCACATACATTAATATCTGCACGGGTAATCCGCCTGTTTTCCATGCCTGCCGCCATGGCATCAGTTTCTGCTGGCCGCTGGCGCCATCGGCCCTCTCTTGGTAAACTTCCGGATAGGCGCCGCTGCCGCTCGCTTCTTCCTGCGCCGCTGCGGTTCCTGCGCATGGAAGAACGGACAATGCTGCTACAGCAATAATAATATAAGCGATGAGCTTCTTTCCTCTGAACATGTGTCATGCCTCCCGGTCAAAACCATCTGGATATTCTATCCCGAAAAGTCTTGTTACCATTTTTCTGAATTCATTGCGTTTTTTCCTGGAAAATGTCCTGTGCATGTACAGTTGTTCCTTGAGAGCGTCAAAATCGATTGTGCCCGACCACCCCATGTCCTCGCGTTTCTCAAGAGCTGCAACCGGGTCGATCTCGGCAAGGTCACCGATGTTTTCGCGAACCTGTCTGTATGCCTTTCTAAAGGGAACTCCGTCCCATACAAGTTCAAGGGCTTTATCGGTTGCAAAAACTTCGCTTGCAACTGAGCCGCGCAGCTTTTCTTTGTTGATCCTTACCTCGTTCATCAATCCGCCGAGTATTCCTGCGCAGTCGTATACCGTTTCCATGCCATCTATGAAGGGTCTTTTTGTTTCCTGAAGGTCGCGGCTGTACCCGCTTTGGAGACCGGAAAGAATACCTGCGAGCGATTGCACATAACCCGATATAACGGCAGTTCTGGCCCTGACAAGTTCAAGCACATCAGGGTTCTTCTTCTGGGGCATTATACTGCTGCCGGTGCACCATCCGTCTGGAAGTTCGAAATATCCAAACTCAGGCATTGAGAAAAGAATCAGATCCTCCGACAGCCGTGAGAAAGTCAGCATCAGTTGATGCAGTGCGGAAAGGATGACAAGTTCGTATTTGCCCCTGGAGTTGCCCGCATACAGCACGTTTGCGTTCGGGGCGCTGAAACCAAGAGCAGAAGCAGTCCATTTCCTGTCCAGCGGCAGCGGAGCTCCATACCCTGCAGCCGATCCCAGAGGGCATTTGTCGCTAATTTCAAGCGCATTTTTTATCAGACCAAGATCATCAATCATAGATTCAGCATGACACGAAGCCCATAATCCGACAGAACTGAGCATGGCCGGCTGGCTGTGGGTCCGGCCCATCATAGGCGTTGTCCTGTTCTTTTTTGCCAGATCAAGCATGGTTCCGACAAGATTACAAACCACAAGCATCAGTTCGGGCAGATCCCGTTTTGCAAGAAGCCGGATATCTACGGCAGCCTGATCATTGCGGCTCCTGCCGGTATGCACCCTACGTCCCGTATCTCCGAGTTTAGCGGTTAAAAGCCTTTCCACCAGCAGATGAATATCCTGGTCACTTTCCTTGATTTTCAACTTATTTTTACGGGCCAGCGCTATAATGCCTGCAAGTTCCTCGATCACCTTCCTGGTTTCTGCTTCCGAAAGCGCCATGAATTTCGGGGGCAGACGCAACAACGCAAAAACGTGAGCCGCAGTGCCAATGCAGTCTACTTCGGCCAGAGCAATATCAGTTGCAAGGTCAGCCCCGGAAGTAAACCTCAGCACATCCTTTTCCACGTTTCCAACAATGGTTTTACTTTGCTTTCTTTTGTTCATATCCAGTTCATTTCCGGCGAGACGATCCTTTAACCCGCCATTGCCCAGGTCGCGTAAAATGTGTCCACAGTTCTATTTCTTCTCTGCGCCCTCGCCTTGTGATTCCAAGCGAGCGGGTTTCTTGTCCAGCAGCCTTCCGCGCATTTTTCCAAGCTTCCTGTTCGCCTTCTGCAACATCGATTTCAATTTGCTGTTATCTTCGCCTTTTTTGAGTTTATCCAGGAACCTGCAATAACTCTCTGCAACTTCACGAAAATCTTCGCCTCTGCCTGCTGCAACAAGCCTCAGGCTCATTTTTTTGCTTCTTGCAAATTCATTCAGCCATGGCGCGTTTTTCTTTTCTATCAGTGCGCCAAACCCGTCTTTTTCATTAATCTCACAATCCAGAGGGATACCAGAATTTCCTCGATAAAGCAATAGCTCACCTTCCAGTTGACGAATTGCGCCAAGAGAAGGGTTTCCGGGCGTAACCACCATACGCCTGCTTTGGAGGAAAAAGCTGTCCCAGTCCATTTCAAGATCATCCGTAGAACGTTTTCCGGCGATTTCCGCAAGCCACTCTGATGTTATTTCCCTGCCCGAAGCAACCCGGTCAAGCATCCGGTCAAAAACAGCTCCTTTCCGGTCCAGAGTCTTTAGCCATGAAAAAAAAGCCCAGGCAACATCGCCTTTTAAGGTGTTTTTTCCCCGCGCGTAATGTTTAAGGAAGCTTGCAACGGTGGGAACTCTTCCGCTCTCCCACTTCGCCATTGCCGAATCATGAATTCTGCCGTGCGCTGAATCTTCAACATCAAGCCAAAGCCCTGTCGAAAACCATTGCAGCGGTTCATGTTTATTGAAAAAAGCGGAAATTTCCCGCGCTGAAACATCCGTCTTTCTTTCTGCAATCCAGTTAGCGAGCGCCATCCTGCAGAAAATAAGTCTGCACCGGCTGATGCTGACGGAATCATAGCCGTCAATATTCATAGTAAAAATAAGTTTTCCGTCGATAATACCGGATGAAAAATCGACGGCCGGTGTAACATTGGTTCCTGAACTGCGAACAAGAATGCGAAATTTTCTGTCTATTCCGGTCGACAGATCCAACCCAGTGGACGCCTCGATCTTAGACGCAACAATCTCTGCCCACCGCGACAGATCCATGTTGATCAAAGTGTTGTCGCTTACTATTGAAAACCGCCCTGATAGTGAGGCTGATTTCCTGCGCGCAAGGATTTTATCAACGGCAGATTGCCTGAAACGCGGCGGGCCATTCGATGCTGAGGCGTTAATTGCGCCGGAAAGCATGACTGCCAAAAAAAAATAACTTAAGTAAATTGCATTCATAGGAAAAAAGTTGGCTGGAGCCACACGGAAACGCATACAGCGCAATTTTCACGGCGCGTAAGAAAGCGCCAGTTTTTCGTCTGTGATCTTTATACTTTCCGGATTGCTTACCAGCGACCACTGATTATGACGTTTTACAAGACCTTGAACTTTCTTTGCGGCAATGCCTTTTGCCAGGCCGAGAGAAAGACGTCCCATAGACGCTTTCTTTGGCACAAGCCGATCACCGGCAGGGACATAGAGAACATCGTATGATATCCTGGGTTCGAACAAGCGTCCGAACATTTTCAATTTTAAAAGCGGCTTAACAAGACGAACCCTCATATATCCGGAGCCGATATCGACCCAGAAACGCTTTGCGCCCAGGCTGCGCCCTCTCACGTACTCTATGTATCCGTTCAGATCTTTTTCGCTTATCTCAAACTCTATGGTCTCGCCGCGTTTAATCATAGATAAAGCTCTGACCTTCTTCCTTACCCGGTCTCCGCCGTGAAGTGTGCCTCTTTGTCCTATTTCAGAGGTTCTGGGCCAGAGAGCCAGAAGGATCATGAATACAACCAGCGTCGCCGGGACAACATAAAAAATCCATTTGTTGCGTTTGAACCAGTTTTGCCTGAAACTTGCGGCTACTTCTTCGCTGCTCATCCTGGACAAATCGAGTTTTTCACCGCAGGACGCGCAGAAAATACGTCCGAGGGCATTATCTGATCCACATTTAGGACACAGAGGCATAACCTACTCCATCACAGTTGTTTTGTTATCGTTGCCTTTCGCCCGAGTTGCATTTCGAAACATTTCGCCCAAAGCAGCAAGCCAAAGCGGTCGAGGGCCCGTTTCATCCTTTTATAGAACTTCTCTTCGAAGACTCCCTGTCTTCAATAATCCTGTCGGGGTTCTATTTCGAACCAAACCCTGTATACGCGGTGGACCCGGTCTTTTATTTGTCCGCGGTGGTTACTTTGTCATTTGCGGCAGATTTCTTTTCGGAACCCGGGGCTGTCTCGCTCTTCTGAGCGGCTGAACCGCCTGCAGCCTTTCCCGTACGTTCCTTTCTTTTGTAATCAGTCTCGTAAAAACCGCTGCCTTTGAAAATAATGCCGGCTCCAACACCCAGCAGCCTGCGCACTTTGCACCTGCACTTAGGGCATCTCTTTAGAGGTTCATCGCTCATATTCTGGAATCGTTCAAAAGTGTGCCCGCACTTTGAACATTCATATTCGTAAGTTGGCATATTCTGTCATGTCTCCCTTCACTAGAGCCTGTCCGAAAAGATTTTTCAAACAAACCGTTGCAATGCCGAACGTTTTCTTATCCGCACTCACGCCCCTATCTCGTATCACCCTTTTTCTCTCCCGGATTGCGGAGATTCGCGTGCGCGAGCGGGTATGCGAGCACGTGTCTTTCCGGCTTTGCCCGTCTTCTTGCTATCCAGAACCCTTTTCGGATGGGGTCTCACTAAAATCGCATTACTTTACGCCTATCAGTAAAAAAAGTCAATACACTGAATAACTGGACTTTCCTGTTTTTTTCAGGTAAAGCCGTAAAGAAGATGCTTTTTGCCGGATTAACCCGCATATCTCACAGAATTCCTGCTGCGAGCGCGGATAGCGCCACTGCGACGACACGAATTGGCAAAACGCCAGATTGCAGTATATCTATACGGCTGCTCCGGCGTTTTATCAATTTGCGCCCCCGCAGCAGCGCTCTCCACGCTCTCGCTACGAAATTCCGTGAGATATGCGGGCCCCGCATATCTCAGGTCGTCCGTTTTTTTTCGGAGCTTGTTTTCCTTGTTCTTTACTCGTGGCTCATTAAATGATACAAGTGCGCGCATTTTCAGGAAACAAACAACTTCAGGGCTCGCAGAATATGAAACTATCGCAATTCGGCAAACGATTTACGGCTAAGACCGGCATCATGGAACTCATGGAAGACCTTGGCCGCGCAATGAACGGCAATGAAGACATCTGTATGCTTGGCGGGGGCAACCCTGCTCATATCCCGGAAGTGAATGCCATCTGGCGCAAACGGATGGAGGAAATCCTCGGGCGGGAAACAGAATTCGAAAAAATGCTCGCCAACTACGATACTCCCCAGGGAAAATGGAGTTTCCTTGAAGCATTGGCGCAGCTTCTTAACCGCGAATTCGGATGGCCGGTCGGGCCGGAAAATATTGCCATCACAAACAGTAGCCAAAGCGCCTTCTTCTATCTCTTCAATCTTTTTTCAGGAGAGACCGGCTCCGCCGGAAAAAACAGAATTCTCTTTCCTCAAAGTCCCGAATATATCGGCTACGCCGACCAGGCCATAGATCCGGACGCTTTTATCTCGTGCCGGTCCGCCATCGAGATGATAGACAATCATACTTTCAAATACTGTGTTGATTTCGATAACCTGCGCATTGATTCGAGCATTGCTGCCATGTGCGTTTCACGGCCTACCAATCCTACGGGCAACGTGCTTACTGATGAAGAAATTAAGCGGTTGTCGGGACTTGCCGCTGAACACGGCGTTCCTTTTCTGATAGACAACGCCTACGGAACGCCATTCCCTGAAATTATTTTCCGCAAAGTTACACCTTTCTGGAACAATAACATTATCATGGGCATGAGCCTGTCCAAGCTGGGGCTTCCCTCCGTCCGAACAGGCATTATAGTAGCTAACAAAGACATTATCGACGCATTGTCAGCCGTCAATGCGATTGTCAGCCTTGCCAGCGGCAGCATTGGACAGGTGATTACCCAGCCCCTGGTTGAAAACGATGAAATACTGCGGATCAGCAGAGAGATAATAAGACCTTTCTACTTGAAAAAGTCGCGCCAGGCTGTTTCATACATCCATCAGAAATTCGACGATAAATGGCCTTACGCTGTTCACCTAAGCGAGGGGGCATTATTCCTGTGGATCATGATGAAAGACCTGCCGGTTACCGCGCGCGAACTTTACGAAAAGCTCAAACAGAAAAATGTCCTGGTTATACCCGGCAATTTCTTTTTCTTTGGCCTGCCGGACTACGAGCGCCACCAGGATGAATGTATCAGGCTCACTTACTCACAACCGGACGATGATGTTCATCGCGGAATAGATATAATTGCCGGGACTCTGCGTGAATTGTATGGATAATAAGAATCGCTGTGCATTCCAGTGGTTGCATTATCTCCCGGCGGCAGGTACATTATGTATTTTAGTTTAAGAGCCATGAGTTTATCAACTTGACGGGCAAGCGGCATATATTGCATTAAATGGATAGCAGAATATGGATGATTTCGACACATATATGGATAACATGAAGAAGCTTGTTGACTCCAGGCTGGAGCAGGCGCTGCCAAAGGTTTCGGCGCGTCCGCCTGTTCTGCACGAGGCAATGCGTTACAGCGTTTTCTCGGGCGGAAAGCGACTGCGTCCGATATTGTGTATTGCCTGCTGCGAAGCTGTAGGCGGCGATATGGACCTTGCAATGACGCCTGCCGCTGCACTTGAAATTCTACATGCCTACACGTTGGTTCATGACGATCTTCCGTGCATGGACAACGACGATATGCGACGCGGGCAGCCTTCATGCCACATAAAGTACGACGAAACCACGGCCGTCCTGGCAGGTGACGGGCTGCATGCTCTTGCGTTCGAGCTTCTTGGAGCATGTGAAGCGCCGCCGCCCTACCCTCCAAACCAGCTTGTTCGTGAACTGGCGCAGGCAGTAAGCAGCCGCGGACTGATCGGCGGACAAATGGCGGATTTGCTTTTGCATGAAGAACCCACCCTCGCTGATGTGCAATATGTGCACACCACCAAAACTGCTGCCCTTTTCAGGGCGGCTGCAAGAATAGGCGCGATAGCCGGAGAATGCGGTTTTGACCAGTTGACAGCGCTAACAGAGTACGGGTTGCACCTGGGCCTGGCATTTCAGATAGCCGACGACCTTCTCGACAAGGATATTGATACATCCACAGCCGACGGAGTAAGCTATCTTCAGGTGGCGTCAGTTGATGAAGCGCAAGAGAAGGCAAAGATCCTTATTGACAAGGCAGTTGCCTCCCTCTCGCAGGTTGAAAGCCAGAAAACAGAGCCCCTGCAACAACTTGCGGAACTGGTGCGCAAGAGAGCGGAAACAGGATGACACAGCCACTGGCCTATGCGCTGTCCCTGGTTGTTTCATATTTACTTGGGGCTATACCATTCGGTTATATAGTTGCAAAAACCCGCGGAGTGAATATTCGGGAAGTGGGCAGCGGCAATATTGGCGCAACAAATGTCTTTCGCTCTGTTGGCAAACCAGCCGGCCTGATCACGTTTATACTTGATGCGTCAAAAGGTTTCTGCAGCACATTTGCAATCCCCCTGCTTACTGGACATATTGCGCCCGGAATCTGGATCGAGCTTCTTGCTTTGGGGTGCGCTGCTTCTGTTGTTGCCGGACATAACTGGCCAGTATATTTGCGTTTTAAAGGCGGCAAGGGGGTTGCAACAAGCGCGGGCGCCGTTCTCGGAATTGTTCCTCTGGCGCTGGCAATCGGTGTGATAGTCTGGATACTATCCTTGTTGTTATCCCGTTATGTTTCCGTTGCGTCCATGACCGCAGCGGTGGCTGTAGCGCTAAGCGCATGGCTGCTCTACGCCCATGAAGGCCTTATAACACCTGTGGCCCTGACGTGCCTGTGCGGTGTGGCAATATGGCGGCATAAATCCAATGTAGAGAGGCTTCTCCACGGGACGGAGCCCCGTGTCGGCAGAAAAAAGAAAAGGAGCGGCGCCATATGAGAACATGTGTAATCGGCGATGGCGGATGGGGAACCGCGCTGGCCTTGCTTCTGCATGAAAACGGCCACAAAATTACCGTATGGGGACCTTTCCAGGAGAATATAGATGCGACAGTCGAATTCCATGAAAACAAGGCGTTCCTGCCCGGCATTGAAATCCCGCACGACATAGACTGGACCGCAGAAGCCGCTGAGGCAGCGACAGGCGCTGAAATGGTGGTTATGGCTGTGCCGACAAAGTTCTATGCCGGGGTTGCTTCGTCATTCGCCGCTCGCATCCCTAAGGCGGCCCAGGTAGTCAGCGTTTCAAAAGGATTTGATCCAGCCACACTTCAAAGGATGTCGGAGCTTGCCTCCAGGCTTTTTTCCCGATCTTCAGTTGCCGTATTATCAGGCCCAAGCCACGCCGAAGAAGTTGCAAGAGGCATCCCTACAGCTGTGGTGGTGGCAAGCGATGACGTTCGGCAGGCAGGAGATCTGCAAGAGGTATTCGGCAATAAACGTTTTCGGGTTTACACTTCAACCGACGTGGCCGGAGTTGAATTCGGAGGAGCTTTGAAAAACGTGATAGCAGTGGCAGTAGGAATCAGCGACGGGATGGGTTTCGGGGACAATACCCGGGCGGCGCTCATTACCCGTGGCCTTGCTGAAATTACTCGTCTCGGCGTTGCGCTGGGCGCAAGAGCCGAAACCTTCGCGGGCTTAAGCGGCATGGGCGACCTTGTGGTAACATGCACCAGCAGCCACAGCAGAAACCGCTCAGTCGGCGAAAGACTCGGCAAAGGCGAAAAAATCGACGAAATTCTAGGCAGGATGAAGCAGGTGGCCGAAGGTGTTACAAACTGCAAAGTCGCCCGGAAGATAGCCCGGGAAGCAGGAATAGAAGCTCCTGTTACCGAGGAGGTCTACAATATAGTCTACAAACATAAAGATCCTCGAACTGCAGTTGATTCCCTGCTGTCAAGGGATTTTAAACCGGAATAAAAATCTTTCCTTCAAACATCACATGACAAGTAGCCCGCATATCTCACGGAATTTCTGAAGTCTGTTGTGAGCGTTCCATGTTTTGCGTGACAGGCGCTGCCCGGATTAAATGAATTCTTATTCACTTTTTTGTTGCTTTCTTTTTAACCTGCAATTACAGATTCTTTTTTCGTTTGTCTTGAGGTGCTGGATGAAACAACTTGACCCGGTAAAAAGTCCCGACTGGAAAATAGCTGCTGCAGCCGAAAAAACGATGATCCCGTTTGAACGGTTGGGCCGGGATATGGGCCTTAACAACGACGAATTAATTCCACACGGCCGTTATCTCGGTAAGGTGGACTTTCGGAAAGCTGTCAGCCGACTACAGAAGATGGATCAGGCAAAGTACGTGGATGTAACAGCCATTACCCCTACCCCGCTTGGCGAAGGCAAAACCACTACTACTCTGGGTCTTGTGCAGGGATTCGGTAAGCTTGGCCATAAAGTCGCGGGAACTATCAGGCAACCAAGCGGCGGACCGACCTTTAACATCAAGGGATCGGCAGCCGGAGGCGGGCTTTCCCAATGTATTCCCCTGACACCTTTTTCTCTCGGTCTTACCGGCGACATTGATGCAATAACCAATGCGCACAATCTGGCCATGGTTGCGCTCACGTCCAGGATGCAGCACGAATTCAACTACAACGACGAACGGCTCGCCAAAAGTAATCTCAAGAGGCTTGATATTGATTCCGAGCAGGTATTCTTCAAATGGGCCATTGATTTCTGTGCTCAAAGCCTTCGCAACATCATAATCGGCAAGGGCGGGAAGATGGACGGATTCGAGATGAATTCCGGGTTCCAGATCTCGGTTTCCAGCGAGCTTATGGCAATATTGTCCATTGCTTCCGGCCTTAAAGACATGCGTGAACGTATTTCGCGGGTCGTACTGGCCTGCAACAAGCAGGGCAAAGAGCTTACAACTGCCGATTTTGAGGTCGACGGAGCCATGACGGCATGGATGCTAAACGCCATTAATCCGA
>CAZIXB010000006.1:0-32962 GCA_964543205.1 uncultured Victivallales bacterium | reverse complement strand
TCAGTACCTGTTCCATGTGGCCCAGAGTCTGGATGCAACCGATCATTTCGATGCCGAGTTTTGATGCGTACTCGTCAATTTCGCGCAATTCCTGCTTTGTATATGCGCCCCGCATATAGCCGAAGAGAGGTTCGCCGGTCAGAACGTAAGTGTCCTCGGTATAGAGCATGGCGGTGTTGAAGCCCAGAAGCGCCAGATTGCGCAGCCATTTCTTGAAATGTTTAACCGTCATTACCGCGTTCCGGGAGCAATCGAGCATGATTCCCAGCGAATCGAAATTGTTTTTTTCAGTAAAATTGTTGCCCTTTTCCGGTATGCCGGCCAGAAGCGAGCCGACGGCCCTTGCTGCCTGGTTTTTTGAGGAATAATGTATCTGTGCCTCTTCAGTTGTTGTTTCTACGACCAGATCCTTTGAACCGTTTTGTTTGTGAAAGACGAGTTTGATTGAGCTTCTTGAGTTTGTCTTGTCCAGCGGGTAATATTTACCCAGTGTTTCAAGCATGCTATGGAGTTCTTCCGGGGTTTCTTCCCGTTGCCAGTTCAAGAGTTGCAACATTGATTACCTCCTGTTAGTGGTGGATTTTCACCATACAACAAAAGGTTTGAATTGCAACTCAAAAGCAGGTTGTTGTTACGTTGTTGACGTATGCACGCGATTATGCTCTATTTTCGAATTGTTTTTTTGTGTTTGATCAGGGGAGGAATTCAGTTATGAGCGAACAGATTAAGGTAACGTTGTCCGATGATGAGATGCCGAAACAATGGTACAATATTCAGGCTGATCTTCCAAAGCCGCTTCCGCCTCCGCTGGGCAAGGACGGCAATCCTATAGGTCCCGACGACCTTGCTCAGGTGTTTCCGATGAATCTTATTGAGCAGGAGCTCAGCGTACAGAGATGGTTCGATATACCGGAAGAAATTCTTGGAGTGCTCAAGCTTTGGCGTCCTTCTCCGCTGTACAGGGCAAGGAGACTTGAAAAGTATTTGGGTACTCCTGCCAGGATTTATTATAAAAACGAAGGCGTTTCTCCTCCCGGAAGCCATAAACCCAACACTGCAGTCGCGCAGGCGTACTACAATCGCGAGTTCGGTATAAAAAAGCTGACCACTGAAACAGGCGCTGGACAGTGGGGAAGCGCTTTGGCGATGGGCTCCAAGCTGATGGGGCTGGAATGCAAGGTGTACATGGTCCGGATCAGTTTCGACCAGAAGCCATTCCGTAAGATCATGATGAGGACATGGGGCGCGGAATGTGTTGCCAGCCCCAGTGACCAGACAGAGGCGGGCAGGAAGATTCTTGAGGAGGATCCTGACACTCCCGGCAGCCTTGGCATTGCAATAAGCGAAGCTATTGAAGAAGCTGTAAAAGATGAAAAAACGCGTTATTCACTGGGCAGCGTGTTGAATCACGTTATGATGCATCAGACCATTATCGGTCTTGAGGCTAAGAAGCAGTTTGAGAAGATTGGCGAGTATCCGGACGTGGTTATAGGTTGCGCAGGCGGTGGGTCAAATTTTGCGGGAATAACGTTTCCGTTCATATGCGACAAGTTTGCAGGCGGCAAAGAGACGAGGATAGTGGCGACTGAGCCAGAGGCCTGTCCCACATTGACGCGGGCGCCGTATTCATATGATTCCGGAGATGTTGCGATGATGACCCCTTTGCTGGCAATGCACAGCCTGGGCCATACATTCGTTCCGCCTCCTATTCATGCGGGCGGACTGAGGTATCACGGTATGGCTCCGCTGGTCAGCCACCTGGTACAGCTCGGTCAGATTGAAGCTTATGGCTTGCCGCAGACTGAGTGTTATGATTCGGCGCTGTTGTTTGCTCACAAAGAGGGTTTTATTCCCGCTCCTGAGACATCGCACGCTATTGCAATGGCTATTCGCGAGGCTAACCGCGCAAAGGAAGAGGGAAAGGAAAAGACAATTCTCATGAACTGGTCCGGGCATGGGCTGATGGATCTTACAGGTTACCAGGCTTACCTGGATGGAAAACTTGACGCGTATCCATTGCCTGAAGAATACCTGCAACGCTCTATTGCATCTATGGAAGGACTGCCAAAGCCGCCTTCGGTATAGTTTAAAGGCAGTTCTGAAGATGGACGAACGAGAAGCGCTGATCGCCTTGAACATGATGGACCGGGTAGGGCCGGTGACTGCCGATGCCCTGGCATCTGAACTGGGATCATATTGCGCTATATTTGACGCAAAAGAAGGGGCAATGGAAAGGGTCTGCGGTATTGGTCGGCGCACCGTCGCGGCAATCTGCCGACAGCGTTCAGTCGTTGCATTTGAAGAAGAAATTGACAAAGCCGAAAGCCTTGATATTCGCGTTATTACCCGCATTGACAGCGAATATCCGGATTCTTTGCGCAATATTCACGACCCCCCTCTTGTGTTGTACGCGCGCGGTGAATTCAAGTCGGGGGACGCTGAGTCAGTTGCCATAGTCGGGACCAGGCGTCCTACTCATTACGGCAGGGAAGTAGCGGAAAGGTTCAGCTTTACGTTGTGCAAGTCAGGAGTTACGGTTGTAAGCGGACTGGCGGAAGGAATTGACACTGTTGCTCACGAAGCCGCATTGAAAGCAAGGGGTCGAACGCTGGCGGTGATGGGCAGCGGTTTCATGAATATATATCCAACGCGCAATCGCGGGTTGTGCGAAAAAATTTTTGAGTCCGGCGCGGTGATCTCGGAATTTCCACTTGCCAAGAGGCCCGATAAGACTACCTTTCCAATGAGAAACCGGATTGTCAGCGGTTTATCCAGGGTTGTGCTGGTTATCGAAGCCGGGAGGAAGAGCGGGGCCTTGATCACCGCCACACAAGCGCTTGAACAGGGACGGACGGTTTATGCCGTGCCCGGCAGAGTTGATTCGCCAGCCTCCGAGGGAACAAACCTGTTAATAAAGGACGGCGCCGGCGTTGCAACAAGACCGGATGACGTTATTGATGAATTTGATAATTTGTTCGGACTTAATGCAGGTTGCTTTCCGGCGACTGCGCGGGCGGATCTTGATGACAGAGAGAAACTCCTGATCGGATTGCTGGAGTCGGGGCCTGTTGGAGTTGATATGCTTATAAGGGAATCCAGTCTTGATCCCGGGGCCGTTAGTTCGCTTCTTATTTCCCTGGAAATGAAGAAGATGATCAGAATGCTGCCGGGCAGAACAGTTGAGAAAAGACAATAGAAATAACACGAGGGAAATATGGCTAAGAATCTTGTAATTGTGGAATCGCCGGCCAAAGCCAAGACAATAAATCGAATTCTGGGCAAGGAGTATGATGTTAAATCATGTATGGGACATGTCCGTGATCTGCCTAAACAGAGGCTGGGTGTGGACATCAAGAATGGGTTTGAACCCGAGTATGTAGTTGTAAACAGGCGTAAGCAGGCTGTTCAGCAGTTAAAGAAATCTGCGAAGAGCAGTCAGACGGTGTATCTTGCGCCTGACCCGGACAGGGAAGGGGAAGCCATTGCATGGCATCTAAAAGAGGTGTTGTCCGGCAACGGAAAGGCTCCTGAATTTCGCAGGGTCCAGTACAATGAAATAACTCCGACTGCCGTGAAGGCTGCTTTCAGAAATCCGGGCGAACTTGATATGAACCGTGTTTATGCTCAGCAGGCAAGGCGGATACTCGACAGGATTGTGGGATACAAAGTAAGCCCTATTCTGTGGCGGCACATTCAAAGGGGGCTTAGCGCGGGAAGGGTACAGTCCGTGGCTTTGCGACTGTTGTGCGAACGCGAAAAGGAGATTGAAGATTTTGTGCCGCAGGAATATTGGCTTCTTGACGCGGTAGTCCGGAAACTCGTTGTTCCTCTCGATCCTTTTACCGTCCACCTGGCACGCATTGACGGAAAGAAACCTGATATTAAGACAAAAGAAGACGCCAACCGTATAAAGGATGAGGTTTCCAGGCGTTCAATGCGTGTGAAAAAGATAGAAGTAAAGGACAGTAGAAGAAAGGCTCCGCCGCCTTTTATGACCAGCACACTGCAGCAGACCGCCTCATCAAGGTACGGTTTCTCGCCAAAACGCACCATGACCGTTGCCCAGAAGCTATATGAAGGCATTGATCTTGGACAGGGCCACATTGGACTCATAACTTATATGCGGACCGACTCGTTCTCGGTTTCCAAGGATGCCGTCAACGATTGCAGGGATTATATTGCCTCGAATCTTGGCATGGAATATCTGCCTGAGAAGCCCAACCTTTATAAAAGCCGGGCTTCCGCGCAGCAGGCTCATGAAGCAATACGTCCGACCGATGTTTCCCGAGCCCCGGATCAGCTTAAAAATTCATTGGATGCTTCCATGCTTAAGCTTTATACGTTGATCTGGTCAAGATTTGTGGCAAGCCAGATGAAGCCTGCGATTATTGAGAAGAGAACGATAACAGTAGAAGCCGTCCGGGCAAGCGAGCAGGAACCGGAATATCTTTTTGATGCGTCTGCGTCGAGAGTTAAATTTGCCGGGTTTCTAAAAATCAGCGGTCAGATTGAGGGAACGCCTGATGACAAAAAGGAATTTCTGCCGGATTTAAATGATGGAGAGCCGCTCGAATGTATTGAGCTGAAAAGTGAAAGGAAAGAGACTCAGCCACCTAACCGTTATTCGGAAGCTTCCCTGGTCAGGGCTCTTGAACGCAACGGGGTAGGTCGCCCGAGCACGTATGCGCAGATCATATCCACGCTGCATAACCGTCAATATGCTACTCTTCAGAAGAGGACGCTCGCCCCCACCGAACTGGGTCGACGCGTATCGGACTTGCTTGTCGCGAATCTTGACGATCTTTTTGCCGTGGGGTTCACCGCCGGCATGGAGAAATCGTTGGATCGCGTTGAGGAGGGGGAGATGGCGTGGGATAAGATGCTGGATGATTTCTACTCTAAGTTCGAAGAATGGCTGTCTCATGTCAAGATGCCCGTGGCTGATGAGGGCGTAGTGAAAGAACTGCTAAATTTGCTTGAAGGGGTAAAGGAATGGGTTCCTCCATCAAAGAGCGGCAAGCGGGTCTACGATGACAAGAAATTTGTTGAGTCTATCCGGACCCAGCTTGAAAAAGCGGAAAAGCCTATTTCAAAAAGGCAACTTGAAACGCTTATGAAGATTGCCTGGAAGTATCGCCAACAGGTTCCTGCCATAGTCAACATTGCTGACCGGCAGGGCGTCCGGGAGAAGCTTGAGGCAACCGCTGAAAGCAAACCTGATCCACTGACAATCAGGAAACTTGAACTGCTGCAAAAAGTGCGGATGGACGAAAAAACCCGGGAGTTTATCGGTTCATTGAAGGAACGTGTAGATTCGGGAAGAGGTCTCTCCAACGCGCAGAAAGGCGCCCTGGACAAGACTGTTATCGGGCATTCAGACCAGATTGAGAATTTTGAACAAGTTAAAGTTGATTTTGGCATCAGTGAAGCTGACCTGGCCGCCAGGAAAGAGTCGGAAGAACTCATAAAGCAACTTTCCTCGGTTACTCAGTGGCGAGATCCAGTTAAACGCGGAAAGCGAACGTTTGACGATAAAAAGTTTTACGAGTCTCTGGAAAAACAGTTTAAAGAGCGGGGCGGTCTATCAGAGCGCCAGCGCGCTGCACTTAAGAAAATGGCAAAACGCTACAGCCAAGAGCAGCCAAAACCGGATTCGGGTTCAGATAAACAGAATGAAGACCGATCTTCGTCATAGCGGCCGCGGCACAATGGCACACGAGACTCAAAAACGTCTGGAGTATTTTAAAAAGTACCTTGAGAACGAGAAAAACGCCTCTGAACATACTGTTGGAGCCTATCTTGAGGACGTGCTTCAGTTTGAGGCTTTTATGAATTCCGGCGGATTGGCCGGGAACTGCGCCTGGCAGGATGTTGATAAGTTTGATGCGCGCAGATTTCTTGTAGAGTTTCAAAAAAACGGATGTTCACCGGCTACTACTCGAAGAAAGCTGGCCAGCATGCGGGCATTTTACAGATTTCTTGTCCGCGAGAACTATGTAACCGGGAATCCGTTTGCGGGATTAAGGGGGCCGAAAAAGAAATCAGATCTGCCGAATATCCTGTCTGTAGAAGAGGTTGAACGCCTGATGCAGGCTCCAATCGATGTCATGGCGAATCTGAAAAAGAGCCTCAGGGATATATCGCCGGAAAAAGAGTACTTATTTTTGCGGGATGCCGCGATCCTGGAAACATTGTACAGCACGGGTACGCGGGTGAGTGAGCTTGCCGGGATGAAAATAGCTGATGTTGATTTTTTGTCAGAAGTGGTATTGATTCGCGGAAAAGGGAAGAAAGAACGCATGGCGCCATTAGGCCGACCGGCTTACGAGGCTTTAAAGCGAATGACAGCTAAGGCTGAGGATATATGGGGAAAATCTTGGCCGGGAAATTCTCAGCCCGTTTTCAGAAACCTGAAAGGCGGACAACTCACTAGTCGATCGGTCGAAAGAATTATGAAAAAGTATCTTGCCCATTCCCAACTGGATTCGAGTATGTCGCCTCATATCCTGAGGCATTCTTTTGCTACGCATATGCTGGACCGTGGCGCAGATCTTAGAAGCGTTCAGGAACTGCTTGGGCACGCAAGTTTATCGACAACACAGATTTATACGCATATTACTGTCGAACGGCTCAAGAAAGTGTATGACGATTCCCATCCGAGGGCGTGAAAGCCGCAGGCTGAGGGAAGTCATTGGTCATCTACCCCGGGGCCCTGGCGCGCTCCGGGTGTTATTCGTCATTGGTTGGGCGGAGAAGAGAAGAAGAGTTAACTACGAAAGACTCTAAAGGGCGCGGAAGGGCAGCAGGTTGGGGGACAACCTGCTGTACCTGGGGAGGGAGGGGAATGTTCAATGATGAAGGGGCGAAGGGTGGTCGGCTTAGGAAGTGATAAGTGATGTTGTGGTTTATTTATAACGTTATATTTACTGTGGGTTACATTCTCATGTTGCCGTACTGGTTCTTCAGGATGTCCAGGAGAGGCGGATATGGCAGGAGATTTATCACGCGTATGGCCATCTATGAGCAGGATGATCTAAGGGCCATGTCCAGGGAAAAAAACATCTGGGTACATGCGGTAAGCGTGGGTGAAGTTTACGTGGCTTTGCGGATTGTGGAAAAGCTCAGAAAAAAGTTACCGAAGCGCAACCTTGTTTTTACTACCAATACATCCACGGGCTATGCCATAGCTGAAAAAAATCTTCAGGAAACCGACACGCTTCTTTATTTCCCTTCGGACCTGTGGTTCATTATGAAGAGAGCAGTCAAATTGATTAATCCCATGCTGGTTATCCTCACTGAGTGCGAAATCTGGCCGAACATGGTACGATATGCAGCCAGGTCAGGCAGCAGGGTTGCAGTAGTAAATGCCCGTCTTTCAGATTCTTCCTTTCGCGGATATCGCCTGGCAAAAGTATTCTTTAAACCTGTGATCCGGAAGATCAATCTTATCTGCGCCCAGAACCGGCGTGATCGTGATAGATTCATTGAGCTTGGCGCATCGGGGAACCAGGTGGCCGTGACTGGAAGCTGTAAGTATGATTTACTGGCCGGAACAGGGGAAAAGGATGCCATTGCCCTTGGAAATGAGTTGCGCCGATGGGGCGCGGGAAAAGAGCGCAAAACACTTGTAGGGGGCAGCACCTGGCCCGGAGAAGAGGCCGCGCTTATGGACTGTTATGCTCGCATGAAGGATTTGTTTGACGATATTCTTCTGATACTTGTTCCACGGCATGTTGAACGTACACCTGAGATTGAAAAAGAGATTAATGAGCGCGGACTCAAATGGGTGCGCCGTAGCGCCATGGCCAAAGAGGTTGATCCCTCCAATGTGGACATAATTCTCGGGGATACTACCGGAGAACTTACTACTTTCTATTCTGTCGGCACAGTGGTCTTTGTGGGCAAAAGCCTTTCTGAAGGAGGCGGTCAGAATTTCATTGAACCGGCAATGCTCGGAAAGCCGGTTGTTGTCGGCCCGCGGCTAAGCAATTTTCCTTTAATTGCGGAGGATTTCAAGAAAAACGGCGCGTTTGTCGTAGTTAAAGACAGTGAAGAGCTTTACAAAGAAATATTGCGGCTTTTTAGCGACCGTGAAGCGCGCAGTAAACTTTCCCGGCAGGCATCAGCCCTGGTGAAATCTCGCGGCGGCGCAGTAACGGATATTGTAAATCGAATTTTGTTGCTTTTGAAGGTTGAAAATCATGCCAAACAGGTATAATGTATTTAGTATAACAGGTATAGAAGCCATGAAAACGGTTTTGGATATGGGCGCTGACAGGGCAAAGAGAGCCTTGCATAAGATTTTGATAGATGACGAAGATGATAATGAGAAAATTTAGACAAATTTTATCAATAGCGGCAGTGATTGGACTTGGACTGCCTTGTTCCGGTCTGGCCCAGCTTTCTGTCTCCGACTGGACGGATGCGGCACAAAACCGTGTTCAGTCCGCTGAATCCCTTGAAAGGAAGGCATCAAGACTGATGGAGAGGGCTGAAAAGCTGAAAAGCAAAGAGGTTCTTTATGAAAGCGAGAGGCAAACCAATTACAAAAAGGCAGGAAAGGCTGAAATGAAGGCAGGACGGCTTCGCCTCGCATCGTCCCGCAATTTTCTGAAAGCTGCGGATAATTGGAGAAATGCCGCTGATCTGGAATCAGAAGTCGCAGGTGAAAGGACAACAAGCGAAAAGGCGGCGGGGGCCGTTGCCAAAGCCGTTGGGGCATTGAGATTGGCCGCACAGAGCTTTGATGCCGCCGCAGAAAGCTTGTCTGCCGACAGGGGTTCTGAACCGGAATTGGCAGAAAATGCTTCTGAGGAAGCGGCCGAGGCGAGAGAACGGGCTGACGAACTAAAGTCCAATTAGGGTGAGATGTTGTATCGTTTATATTTTTTTGCATTAGTCGCATTTATCTCGGGCGTTTTTTTCTTTCCCGCGCAAGGAGAAGATATGAATGCAGCGCCCGATTCTTTGCTCACCAGCACGGACGCTCACGGATGGTCTGTTGGGGTTTCTGCAGGTTTCCACGAACGTGAAGTGGTGGTTGGCGAAGAGTTGACGAACCTGGACGCCAGCTATCTGGTTGCGGAACTTGATTATGCTGTATTGCCTTACCTGGCTGTAATATTGCAGGGCGGATACGGTAAGGCCGACGGGCTTCTTGAAAGGGACGGGGAACGGGGAGTTGCATGGGCTGTAGGCGTAGATTTTAATGTTCTCGAATATGTTATCGAACATTCGCCTGTCTTCGGCGACATATCGAAAATCGGGTTTCAGGTAAAAGGAATGTTCAGAAGCATGCAGTCAAATTTCGAGGACTCGGATTTTGACTGGACTGAGACTACGATCGCTCCGCTGGTATATTACACGGTAAGTTCCATGAATCAAGTTGCGCTCCATAAGTATAATCCAGACGGCGCATCAATAAAATGCGGGGTTGTTTTAAATAGCATAGACGGTGAGTACGGCGATTCCGACGTAGAGGAGAACAGGGACTTCGGAATGATGCTTGGGATGGATCTCAGGTTTGCGGGCAACTGGCTGACTATGTTGGAAGGAGCTTTTTACGGCTCCGGCGATCGTGAAATAAGCGTTGGAATGCTTTATCGTTTTTGATCAGGCTTTTTTGTATACAGCGGGGGATGTAGTGAACAGAGTATTGGCATCATGTCTCATGGCTGCGGCCATTGCCGTTTTCCTGGCAGGTTGCGAGCATAACTCGGGAGTAAACCATGATGAAGAGGCGGCAGCCACTGGATCGGCAGGTTTCTCGATAAGCCCTGCCAGCGTTGAACTTGATGCCGGCGCCGGGCACACGGCATTTACGGTTAACGGCGGAGAACCGCCTTTTGTCTGGTCTGTAAGCGACACTTCGCTTGGCAGTATTTCAGCTTCTCCTACCACAGCCAGAACGGTAACCTACACTCCTGCCCAGTCCGGCAAGAGCGGCGTAAACGCTGTTGGAGTAACGGACGCCAAGGACTGGATTGCCACTGCAACAGTAGTTCAGGGCGATGCATTGACTGTGACATTGTCCACCGGAAGCATTTCGACAAATGTTTCTCATAAGGTTACCGCCACCGTTGTCGGCGGCACGGCCCCCTATTCCTGGTCCGCATCGGATGGATTGCTCGGAACGATTTCAAGTTCGAGCGGAAACACGGCGACCTACACTAGCCACAAAGGACGAACGGGAACCCTCTTTATTATTGCTGAAGATGAGTATGGCTGGACAGGCCATGCCGAGCTTGTGCAGCAGTAGATGCCACACTGACCAGCATATGTTTAGCCCGCATATTTCGCAGAATTACCGTTGTGAGCGCTGGCGGCGCAAATCCTGTGAGATATGCGGTTTAGCTGAACTGTTTGTTGGGTCACATCCGTTATGAAAGAAGCGTTTTTTTGAGTTCCTGGTAGCGGGAGGAATAGAATGACGGAAGCTGTGACTCTCGCAGGTCGAAGCCGAACGCCCTTTTCTTGATTGCGAGCGTCGGGGGCGCCTGGATTCTCTTTGCCAATCCCAGTCCCTCGTAAGCATTCCACCATTTTTCAAGATCTTCTATAAATTCATCAACTCCATGAAAAAGGTCTTCTACTTTCCCCGTGTAGCCGATTTTTGCTTCGAGAATGCCATCGGTATACCATTGCAGTATTTCTTCGGGAGTTATCCTGTTCCACCATTCAATCCAGCTTCGAAAGAGGCAATCGTGGTAAGGATAGCAGAGCGGGTCGCCCTGGCTGCTGTCAACGTTCTGGGATGAACTGAGCTCCGCAGAAGGAACCACATCGATAGAACCTGTAGGCACAACTTCGCTGCCGTAGACCTTGGCATTAATATGACGAGCCAGATCGTATACTTCGCCTTTCCAGAGATCTGCGATGTTGGCGAAGTAACCGGTGAGGTCGCCGTAGAGGGTTGTGTATCCGACGGTAGCTTCGGATTTGTTTGCATTGCACGTGAATGCTCCTCCAAACGCGGCAGCAAGGGCCGCAAGTATTCGCGCAGATCGGTCTCGTGCCTGAACATTTTCCATCACCCTGCTGCTGAGGTCTATTTTACGGCTGAATGTTCCTTCTGTGTTCTTTAAGACAAGTCCGTCCATTTGTTCTTGGGTAAGTTTACAGCTATCTTCGATGGGGATTTCGGTATAGAGGCAGCCTAAATTTCCGGCAAGTCTTTTAGCAAGGTTCCTGGTGCGGGAAGAATTGTGCCGGCTTGGCATATTTGCAAGCAAGAGGCGGTCAGGTGGCAGAATCTTTCCGTAAACAGCGGCCACCACAGCAGAATCGATGCCTCCTGATATTCCCACTACAATGCGGTCAATGCCGCAATGATCCATAAATCTGCTGGTGCCGAAGTTAATTGCCTTGTAGATATCTGCTGTATTATCGCTGACCGGCCGGCAAGGGCGGCCGAAGGCGGAGTGGTCAAGCGGGATTTCGCGGGTTATTTCAGTCTCTGTGAACGGTTCTTCTGTCTTTATACAGTTGCCATGTCCGTCGTATATCGCTGAATCGCCGTCGAATGTAAACACGCATTTACCGTTGTTCTGGATGCCTGTGCAGTTTGCATAAATCAGGGGCCTGCCCAGTTTTTTTGTTTGTTCACAAAAAACGCGGGTACGCTTGTGCCCTTTGTGAAGGGTAAACGGAGATGCGCTGATGCTGATGAAAAGGTCTGCGTTTTTCTGAGCCAGGATTTCAAGGGGCGAGAAGTTGTAATCTATATCCCATGCATCTTCGCAGAGTATGCATCCCAATGAAGTCAGACTCGTTTCTATAGGGGCGACCAGGTCTTCCACCGCTCGATTTTCTTCCATGGCAAGCTTTCGAAGATCATAAAAATGCCTTGTCTCTTCAAACTCACGATAGTCAGGCAGAAGCGACTTGACAGCAAAACTGTACGGAAGAGTTGCTGGTGAGAGGAATTTTCCGTTCTCCGCCACGTATAGAGCATTGTACTTGCGGACCCGTCCGTCTTCATTTCTGCGATCAGTATCCAAGCCCAGGGAACCGAAAACAACGATTAGACCTTCGGAGGCTTTTCTTATCTCTTCATTACACCTGCAGCATTCATCCAGAAAAGCGGGCCGTTCCCAATTGTCTCCGACAAAATAACCTGGCACTGACATCTCGGGAAAAACAACAAGCTGTATGCCGTCTTTCCTTGCCCTGGAAATATTGGCGCTAATCCGGACTGCGTTCTGTTGGGGTTGTCCAGGCAGGATATCCATTTGAATAACCCGTGTGCGTATGGAAACGGCTTTGGACATTATGGTTTCTTCCGAGTAAGATATATATACCTGATTTGTTTACCTTGCAGAATAAGTTATAAACCGATACTTTTTGTAAATCTACATATTGCATGATCGTGATTCAAGGCGCAAGGATAGGTTTTGCGGTGTATCATTTGAAGATATACGCGAAAGCGTGAAAAATTTAACGATTTCTGCTTGACTGCAATACCCAAAGAATCTTAATCTGTCTTAAACAATGTAGGGAGAATTGCGTAAGATGCTCAAGCTGAAGCTATTTAAAGGTTTTGCCCTGGTGGTGATAATTTTCAGCGTGTTGTCCGCTTTTGTCGGCGTGAAAATTATCCATGGCCGGGCTCTGGACGAGGCCCAGAAAAGAGTTACCCTGGACCTGTCGAGCGCATGGTCTGTATTCAGAAAACAGCTTGATGAGCTGGAAACCATCATGCGCATGACAGCGAAGATGAGAGTGGTAGGATCTGCTTGCGCTGAAGAGCAGTGGCAAGACCCCGACATGAAGCAACAACTTCGGCAGATCAGCATGGATTTCGATATGGATTATTTTGATTTGCTGTCCCCTGAAGGGCAGGTGATGCTCCGCGTAATGCCACCTTATGCAATGGGTGATTACAGGACGGCCGACCCTGCTGTAGCCAGGGCTGTGAAAGGGGAGCCTTACAGTTGCGCAGCTCTTCTTCCGGGAAAACAGCTTGAACGTGAAGCAGCTGGACTCCAGGAACAGGCTTTTCTGGAATTGGAGAATACACCGCGCGCCAGAAAGACAGTCAGGGAAGTGGAAACCAGGGGGATGGTCATGGAAGCTGCCGTGCCTGTCCTGGAAGGGAACAGAATCGTCGGGGTCGTTTATGGCGGCAGGCTTGTGAACAGGAATCATTCCTTGATAGACCAGATACATGATTCAGTTTATAAAAACGAGAAATATAAAGGAGCTCCTGTCGGTACTGCAACGATTTTTCTGCATGACAGCCGCATCGCGACTACTGTGCGAAGGGAGAATGGAAACAGGGCGCTGGGCACAAGAGTTTCCAAAGAAGTTGCCGACATGGTTCTGGATAACGGCAGGCCATGGATAGGGGATGCTTTTGTGGTTGATGATTGGTATATTACCGCATACGAGCCTATCCGCGACGGATTCGGAGAGATAATAGGAATGCTTTATGTGGGTATCCTTAAGAAACCTTTTGATAATACCGCACATAAGATTGCGGTAGTATACGTGTTTCTTTCCCTTTTTGTGCTCATTGTCGCCCTGGTGGTGGCATTTGTGCTTGCAGGGCGTTTAGCACAGCCAATACATAGGCTGGTCGCGGCTTCAAACAGCATGACGAAAGGGGCCAAGCCCCCTCCTGTTACAACGGAGCACGCCTGCAACGAGACTACTGCTCTGATCCAGGCGTTTAACCAGATGACAGATAAACTTGCTGAGCGCGAAGAAAAACTTACTGCGTTGAACAGAAGCTACATGGAAATGCTCGGCTTCGTGTCACACGAACTGAAAAGCCCTGTGGCTACAGTTATGAATTACGTTTATCTGCTGCGTGAACAGAAATTGGGGCAGTTGAATGAAAAACAACTGAAAGCTGTTCGGGCAATAGATTTTAACAGTACCAGGCTTGTGGAAATGGTCAGGCATTATCTAAACCTTTCCAGGATTGAAAACTCTGAACTTGAACCTGTAAAAAGCCGCGTGGATGTGGATAAAGAAATTATTGCACCAATACTGGAGTCCATGGAGGCTGAACTGACAGGCAAAGGTATGAGGGTGACCAATGAAACCGGAAAAGACACGGCAGTATTTGCCGACAAGAATATGGTCAGAGAGGTGTTTGAAAATCTGATCAGCAATGCTTATAAATATGGCAGGGAGGGTGGCATGATTCGCCTTGTGTCGAAGCCCTCCAACAACCATGTTGAGTTCAGGGTGAGGAATGACGGCGAAGGAATACCGCCTGAACGCATGGGCGAACTATTCAAGAAGTTCAGCAGGCTGGAGGAATCAGAGACTGCAAAGAAACAGAAGGGGACTGGATTGGGGCTGTTTATTACCCGCAATATAGTTGAGGCTCATGGGGGAGCTATTCGCGCCGAATCTGAACCAGGAGAATGGACCGAGTTTATTTTTACGCTTCCACTATATAAGGATCAGAAAAGGAAAGAAGACGCATGACAACTCTGCAACAGATAACTGATAGACGAAAAAAGGCCGTGCAGCGGCTGTTTGAAAAAAAATTCAAGGCAGGCACACGGATAACGGTCGGTTCCGCCACTTGTGAAAACGCGGCCGGCGCCGAAAGTGTTTATGCCACGTTTCGGGAGTTGATTGCCGGCGAGCAGGATATGGATGTGACGCTTGACCGCGTAGGTTGTTCAGGGCGCTGTGATATGGAGCCGGTAGTCCTTGTTATCAGGCGGGGAGAGATACCGGCTAAATACGTAAAGGTGGACAAGGAAAAAGCCGAGCGTATTTTCAAATCTCACATTAAAGAAGGGCAGGCGCTGGGAGAGTGCACCTTGCGCGGAGCATCGGCTGCTGCCGATGTAAAGAAGGTTGTAAGCTTGTGCGGAACAACCTGTCCTGCCGGCAAAAGCGGAAAAGCACAGGAGCAACTGCGTAAGGCGCTTAAAGAGCATGGTCTCGACAAGGAGGTTCTCGTTACTTCGTCTGCGTGCAGCGGCATGTGCGAACACGGGCCGTTTGCGTTCGTTTATCCGGATAATGTCTGCTATCGCAACATGAGTGGAGATAATATTGATCGGCTGATTTCAGAACACATACAGGACGGCCGTTTACTGGATGATCTATTATGGGAAGATGATAAAATAGCCAACAGGTTTTTCCCGTTGTTCGGCGACATTGGTTTTTTCGGGAAGCAGTTGAGGCTGACATTGAGGAACTGCGGGGTTATTGATCCAGAGAGCCTTGATGAGTATCTTGCTGTAAGGGGATATGAAGCGATATGCGCGGTTCTTGACCAAATGTCATCGCAGGACGTGATTAAAGCCGTTGAAGAAGCCGGCCTCAGAGGACGTGGCGGCGGCGGTTTTCCTGTTGCGACAAAATGGCAGATAGGCGCAGCCCAGGAAGCTGATGAAAAGTTCATTATCTGCAATGCGGACGAAGGCGATCCGGGCGCATTTATGGACAGGAGCACAATTGAAGGCGATCCGCATACCATCGTTGAAGGAATGATGATCGGCGCTTATGCTGTCGGGGCCACTAAAGGTTTTGTTTATATACGGGCTGAATATCCCCTTGCGATAAAGCGTTTGGAAAAAGCGCTTGACGACGCAAGGAAAGCCGGTCTTCTTGGCAATAACATACTGGGAAGTTCATGGGATTTTGATATAGAAGTGCGTTTGGGAGCAGGCGCATTCGTGTGCGGCGAAGAGACTGCGTTAATTGCATCCATAGAAGGCAACCGGGGAATGCCCCGCCCGCGGCCGCCTTATCCCTCGGTCTCAGGGCTATGGGGCAAACCCACAGTTATCAACAATGTTGAAACGCTGGCAAACATCCCGGTAATAATTCTAGACGGTTCGGAATGGTTCAAAGCCATCGGAACCGAAGACAGCAGGGGAACCAAGGTTTTCGCCCTGGCTGGCGACGTTGTTAATACTGGCCTTATCGAAGTGCCTATGGGGTCAACTATAAGGGAAGTTGTTTACGGAGTTGGAGGCGGTGTAAAGGGAGGAAAGAAGTTCAAGGCAGTCCAGACTGGCGGGCCGGCCGGTGGTTGCCTTCCTGCTTCTGCGCTGGATACGCCGATTGAATATGCCACCCTGGCAAAGGCTGGAAGCATCATGGGCAGCGGGGGCATGATCGTGATGGATGAGACCAGCTGCATGGTAAATGTGGCGAGATATTTTCTCGAATTTACTCAGGACGAATCCTGTGGAAAGTGCACACCTTGCCGCGAAGGAACAAAAAGAATGCTTGAAATTCTTACAAGGATCACCACAGGAGAAGGCGAAGAAGGAGATATAGAGAAACTTGAAAGGCTTGCGAACACCGTCAGCCAGAGTTCTCTGTGCGGATTGGGACAGGCCGCTCCAAACCCGGTTCTTAGCACTATAAGACATTTTCGCGATGAATACGAGGCACATATAAAGGAAAAAAGGTGTCCCGCCGGAGCTTGTAAGGAATTGCTCAGTTTTGAAATTGATCCGGAGAAATGCGTGGGTTGCACTGCCTGCGCAAGGGTGTGTCCGGTGGAGTGCATTTCCGGAGAGAGAAAAAAGCCGCACTCAATAGACCAGGCTGTGTGTATAAGGTGCGGCAATTGTTATGAAGCGTGCAAGTTTGAAGCTGTACTGAGGAAATAGAAATATGGATGAGAAAATTAATCTGATTATTGATGGAGTGGCGACAGAAGCCCGGAAAGGCATGACTATCATGCAGGCGGCGGATCAGCTTGGAATAAAGATACCCAGGCTGTGCTATCATCCCCAACTGAGCATCCTTGGCGCGTGTCGAATATGTATTGTCGAGGTAGAAGGGGCGAAGAAGCCCGTAGCTTCCTGTTCGTACCCTGCTTCGGATGGTATGAAAGTAAGAACATCTTCACCTAAGCTGAGAAAATTGAGGCGCGACATCGTGGAGCTGATTCTGGACAATCACCCGAAAGATTGCCAGACATGCGAGAGAGACGGAAACTGCGAGTTGCAGAATCTTGCTTACAGCCTTGGAGTAAGAGAAAGGCTTTTTGAGGGGGAACGCAAACGAATTGAACGCGATTCTTCTTCGCCTGCCGTAATAAGGGATCCTGAGAAATGCATACTCTGCGGAAGATGCATACGGGTATGCGAGGAGGTCCAGGGAGTGAGCAACCTGGGACAGCAGCGAAGGGGATTTGAAAACAGGGTTGCCCCGGCTCATGAGGCAGATATGGTTGATTCTGTTTGCATTCATTGCGGCCAGTGTGTCAACGTTTGTCCCACCGCGGCTTTAATCGAGAACAACTGCACCGAAGAAGTTCTTGATGCGCTGTCCAACCCGGACATGCATGTCGTTGTGCAGACCGCGCCTTCTATACGAGCTGCAATCGGAGAGGGGTTCGGCTTTGCGCCCGGCACACCCACTACCGGAAAGATGGTGACAGCGCTGCGGCTTATGGGCTTTGACAAGGTTTTTGACACTAACTTTGGAGCTGACCTGACAATCATGGAAGAGTCTGTGGAGTTTCTCGGGCGCCTTGAGCGCGGGGAAGGCCTGCCAATGATCACATCTTGCTCTCCGGGCTGGATTGCGTTTCTCGAGAAGTTCTATCCTGAAATGATACCAAACGCTTCAACCTGCAAGTCGCCGATGAGCATGTTATCTACCCTGATAAAAACATATTATGCCGAAAAGACCGGTCTGGATCCGGAAAAGATATACATAGTGGCGGTGATGCCATGCACGGCCAAAAAATATGAAGCCGCGCGCAAGGAACATGAAACTCCATGGGGCAAGCCATACACTGACGCTGTACTGACAACAAGAGAGCTTATATGGATGACTAAGTCGCTTGGAGTTGATTTCGCTCATCTTCCGGACGGCGGGTTTGATACCCCCATGGGAGTATCGTCCGGAGCTGCGGTCATATTTGGAGCAACAGGCGGAGTAATGGAAGCTGCTTTGCGCACAGCATATGAGACTGTAACCGGAGAGGATTGTCCGGACTTGAATTTTGTCCAGGTCCGGGGAGTGGAAGGAGTACGGTCTGCAACTATTGATGTTAAGGGCACAAAGGTAAAGGTGGCGGTTGCCAATGGTTTGAATAATGCCAAGAGTGTTCTTGAAAAAGTAATAAATGGCGAGGAGCAATTTCACCTGATAGAAATAATGGCATGCCCGGGCGGTTGCGTGGGCGGGGGCGGACAACCCTATCCTCCCCAGGGAACGTATGTGCTCGATCCTGAGCTCACGAAATTGAGGGCAAAAGCCCTGTATTCAATCGACGCAGGCCAGGAATTGAGAAAATCGCATAAGAACCCGGAAATAACCCTTCTCTATGATGAATTTCTCGGAAAACCGAACGGAGAGAAGTCGCACGAACTCTTGCATACTGAGTACACTGCCAGCACATTGCGAGGTATAAGATGAAAAAAACAAAAAAAGAACTTTCACCGGAAATTGTGAAGTACATTCAAGACTGCCGGAAAAAAAATCATAGCGAAAGCTATTTGATACCGGCGCTTCAGAAGGTTCAGAACGAAGCCGGGTACTTGTCGAAGGAACATATGGACCAGGTTTCCAAACTCATGAATATTCCATCGGCAAGGGTTACGGGGGTCGCTTCGTTTTATCATTTCTTCAGTTTTGAGCCTAAAGGGCAAATCCGGGTAACGATATGCATGGGAACCGCATGTTTTGTCAGAGGCGCCGACAAGGTCCGCGACCGGGTGCGTGAACTTCTCGGGGTTGAGGAAGGAAAGGCTACCCCGGATGGAAAGTTTTCTTTCGAAAGCGCTAGGTGCCTGGGAGCATGCGCTCTTGCTCCTGTAGTTGTTGTCAATGATGAAGTCCACGGAAATGTTACGCCCGACCAGGTGCTTCCCATCCTTCAAAAATATGGATTCAATCCTGATAGCGTGACAAAATGAGAAGCGCCCCCATGATTCTCATTGTGGATGATGATGTTGATTTTGCGCAGTCGAACATAGATCTGCTGGAGTCGTTTGGTTATGAAGTTCATGTTGCGCACGATGGAAAATCTGGACTGGAGCTGGCAAAGAAAATTCTGCCTGATCTCATGATTCTCGACGTGATGATGGCTACGGACACAGAGGGATTTGAGGTTGCCAGGAAGATACCGGAATCCCGGGAATTGAAGCACATGAAGGTTCTCCTGGTTACCGGCATAGAAAGAGCGCTGCATCTTCCAGAAGGGCTTAAGCCGGATGACACCTGGCTTCCGGTCGATGGAGTTTTGGAGAAACCGATTCCGCCCCGAAGGTTGATAAAGGAAATCGAAAAAGTGATTGTGAATAAAAAGGATTGAGGTGTGCGATATGAGCGAATCGAAAAAGATACTTCTCATTGATGACGACCGTGATTTTGTTGAAGCCAACAGGGATCTTCTTGAAGGACAGGGGTATGAAGTGGCCGCTGCATATGAGGGGCAGAGCGGCTTGTCCAAGGCTGTCGAATACAGGCCGGACCTGATTATTATGGATGTAATGATGTCTCATAATACCGAAGGTTTCGATGTAAGCCGCGAGATACAGTCGCACCCGGAACTGAAAGGAACCCCTGTTGTGCTTATGACCGGAATGCGAAAAGCTATGCACATCCCATTTAAATTTGAAGCTGATGAGGACTGGCTGCCAGTGAAATCGATTCTTGAAAAACCGGTGCAGCCGGAAGATCTTTTGAGGGAAATTCACAAGCAGATTACAGAGGCTAAGCAATGAGGCTGGACTTTGCCACTCGCTTTGGGCTGTTGTTGTTTTTTATTGTGTCAATATGTTCTGTTTCAAAAGGCCAGAGTGACCATGGGAACACAAATAACCTGCAAGCTATCACAATAACAGCAAGGGGATACGAGACTCCATTGTCGAAGACTCCGGGCAGTATTGCGGTAATCGACAGACACATGTTGAGAAACGATTTTCAGGCAAGTATCAGCGACTTTGCCTTTCATTTTCCCGGTGTAAACTCCATGTCCGACGCTGCATGGGGGTCTGAATTCTCTGTGAGAGGATTGGATAGAGAATCGGTGATAATGATGATTGATGGCTGCAGGGTTAACACCTCCACTGCATTGGGAGCCAGGTTCGGCATGGTTGCAGTGAGGGATATTGACCGGGTGGAAATATTGAAGGGACCGTCATCTTCGCTTTACGGTTCAGGTTCTCTTGGCGGCGTTGTTAACGTGTTGACGCGCAGGCCCGAGTTTTCAAGGCAGCCAAGGTCAAGCAAAGAAATATTTGCGGGTGCGGGTAGCAATCCAGGGGGCATTGAAGGCTACGCTAACTGGGAATTCAGCGACAAATCACATTACATTTTTCTAAGCCAGGGCTACAGGGACTATGGATCTTACGAGGATGGAAGCGGAGAGAAGGTTGAAAATTCACAGTATGCGGACGCTCAATCCAGCATAAAAGCGGGCTATAAACTGGACCCCGTGTATCGAATTGAGGCTAATCTGCAATATTTTCAGGGATGGGAGATCGGCATACCGGGGTCAGGGACAGCTCCACTTCCGCAGAGGGCTGATGTAACATACCCCTCGGCTGACCGCTTGCTTGCCAGTCTGGTCTTCAGCGCTGAGCCTTCCGGCCAACGGATTAAAGCGTCAACTCTGAACGCTTATTACCAGCATATAAAGCGAAGGGTCAGAATTGACGGGTTTCCCGATAAAAGTCCGGTTGAAGAGGTAAATCCTGGAGCCGACCACGATACCTTCGGGGTGCGTTGGTTCAACCGGATGGTATACGCAGGCCATACTGTTGCCGGAGGCGTCGACGTGTGGAGAAGAACATACGAGGGATCAAGAACAAAGAGACTTAGAAGCGGAGCGCTGAAGAAGGACAAGCCTTTGCCGGATGCTGTTTATGATTCTGCCGGGCTTTTTGCCGAAGACAATGTTTCCGTTGGAAGGAGGCTATCGCTTAACTTTGGCGCAAGAGTTGACTGGATAGGGGTGGATAATGAATCAACAGAGCAGATAGAAGAGGATATTGAAAAAGACACCAGCTGGAACGGACACTTAGGCGCCGCATTTAGCATGACAGATAACCTTTCCATGAAGGCCCTTGCAGCCAGAAGCTATCGGGCGGCGAGCCTTGACGAACGTTTTCAGTTTCTGGAGCTGGGCGGAGGCGTTGTTAAGCTCGGGAACCCCGAGCTTGATCCCGAAGTGTCGACTTTTGTTGAATCAGGGCTTGAATGGTCAGGTTCGGACGCATTTTTTTCATTGACGGTGTTCGGCAATTATCTTGACGACTTGATAAGCGAACGGATGGATAGCCCGGGTGTGATAAAAAACGCTAACGTAAACGAAGCGCGGATCGCAGGCGCAGAGTTCAGCACAACAGTAGTTATAGCGCCTGGTCTTGAAACCTCAGGAAACCTTTCATTTATTGAAGGAAGGGATACTGTTCGCGATGAATACCTACCCGGGATTCCTCCCGTTAACGGGCACGTGTCAGTTAAAAAATCGATCCAACAACGTGGCTGGATTGAACTGCAATCTGAGTTTGCCGGCGAACAGGATAAGACTCCGGAAGGTGTTGCCGACACCGACGATTGGATGGCGCTGAACCTGGCCGCAGGCTGGAGGTGGTCTTCGGATGCAAGGGACTGCAGGTTGTTTTTCGGGGTAGACAACCTGTTTGACGCTGACTACAGGAATTATATGGCCACGTATCGAGGCAATCTCTATCAGGAGCCGGGTCGTTCATTCAATATCGGCTATGAAGCTGTTTTCTGAGAGTCCACGCGCGCGAATAATGCGCTTGCAAGGTAACACATGAGCAGCGGCGCAAGAAAGTTAACAACGGCATAGTAATGAAGCGCAAGGGGCCGGACAAAAAGGCTGGTTGCCATTGCTGCAATGAATCCAGCGCTTCCACCCCAGAAGACGCCCCGGCTGTTCATGCTGTTGTTCCAGTTGTTTTTCAATGACGCCGCGAACAGCGCCAATAAAGGCGCGCCTATGGCATTAATCAATCTGTTGGCGATCTCAAAGATTGTTCCTAGTCGGCCTATTGCGCATGCCAGGGCGGTTACAAGTATGCCGACGGCTATTGTGATTAGCCTGTCGCAGTTTTTGCAGGCCTGCTGTCCGGATGCAGCCGCTGGCTGAACCGAACCGCGCTTCAGAAGATCGAAAGCAAACGAGGTGCCGCAGGAATGAATCCCCGAATCTATGCTGGACATGGTCGAGGCAAGTAAAGCTGTGACCAGCAGGCCGGAGAGCCCTGAAGGCAGAACCGAGATGAACCACGCCAGGGCATCGGCGCCGGATCCTGTGACTTCGTGTTGTATTGCCCATTGATGAAGTGTAAGCCCGAAAACCGCAAGACAGAGAAGAGCAAACATATGAAATACGATGTTTATGATAAAGCCCCTGCGAGCTGAACCAAGATCACGAGCGGTAAAGTAGCGCTGAACTACCATCTGGTCTGCGCTATAGCGTGATAGAAACGCGACAAAACCGCCTATCATACATGACCAGAGAGTCATCCTTGCAGTCGGATCAGGGCTCAGGACATTCCAGTCTGCGGGTTGAAATGGCCGTAGCAGTTGAAGCGATCTAATGCCATCCACTTCCCCTGTAAAACCGCGGAAAGCGCCGGCTGTAACCGAAAGCGCAACAGCAAGGGCAGCAATAAGAATCAGCGTCTGAACAACATCTGTTATCATCACCGTTCGCATGCCGCCGGTAGCCGTATAGATAGTTGTAAGAAGCCCAAGCGCGGCAATCAGCAGGTATGCATTCAATCCCGAGAGTCTGCCGATTATAAGTGTAAGCGCGTAAAGGATAAGGGATGCCCAGGCGATTCGCCAGAATATGAAAATGCAGGCAGCGAGACGCCGGACCCTCCTGTCAAAAGCAGTTTCCAGTAATTCGTAAACACTGGTGAGGCGCAGCCTGTGATAATGCGGGATAATGGTTTTTACAATAGGAAATGCAACAAGAATAAATGCCGGCAGTACCATTAAAACATAAAGGCCATGTGCAAAAATTTCGCTGGAGAATGCTATGAAATTCAACGCACTGAAGGCGGTAGCCATCGTGGAGACCCCGATTACGAAGCCGCCCATGCTTCTTCCGGCAAGATGGAAATTGTCGGACACTGTTTTGCGGGACAGCCGTAAAAGGCCAAAAAACAGCAGCCCCGCAAGGTACAAACAGACTACAATGTAATCATTCGCAGACACAACTTCGAGGGTTCCCTTGTTTCCTGGCCCGGTGTGAGCCTTTTTTGCCGACGGCGTTTAACTATGCGGGAATTCGATTCTGATTCCCATTTTCAGGCAGATTTTTCTAAAATATTGATCGCGAAAAGAAAAGCCCTGACTATATGCATGGGATCCTTCACGGGCAGCGCAACCACTGCTTCTTCAGGCATGCCCTGTCTGTCCCTGATCTGGATCCATTCTCCAATAGATTTGTCCGGATTCGGGAAAGTGCTGAAAGTGTATTCGTGCATCTTGTTGTATGCTTCAGGTATCCATTTCTGTTTTGTGAGATAATCAAGGAGAATCAGAGTATAAAGAATTTCTGAATGGGGCCACCAGAGTTTTTTGTCCCACAAGGATTTTAATTTAACTACCATTGGGTGTTTTTCAAGTTCTGCGGGAACCGGCCCCTGTGGCTGTTTGCCGTCAATCCCAATAAACTGGGGGATGCCGCCATGCAGTTCATCCCATGCTTTGTTTAGCGTAATGCGTGTAACTTCTGCTATTTGCTCGAATGGGCCGGTATCCTCTTTCTCCATCAACCTGTGCAATATGAACCACATATCTTCGATTGTGTGGCCCGGATTGACGTACCTGCCAAGGAGTGTGTTAACCGGCTGACAGTTATCACCGATCTGTTCCAGTAACAGACCGGAGGGCTGTATAAATCTGGTAAATACGGTATCAATTGCCATGTCAGTGTTGTTGCGGACGGCTTGCGCCAGTTCCTTATCGCCAAAGAAATCTGCAGCCGACGCTATGACGTTGCCTGTGTTTATATCACCCATTGGCTTGGCGTGTGAACGATAGCCTTCAGGGATGGGATACGGATAGTCTGAGCGAGCGGCGCCTGTCTCTTCGCGGCGCTTACAGCTTAAGTAAAGATCTTTGGCCCATCTATAAGCGGCGTCGTCTTTCATGACGCGGGCGTATTCAGCCACCCCCGCGAGAGCAAAGATGTCGGCGCTGATGCTGAAATCGTAAACCTCGTTATCACGACAAGTTCGTGACGAGCCATCATCATCGAGGATGATAGGGTTGCCGTCCCTGGAAAGCACAAATGCGCAATTGCCGTTTTCCAGGCGTGCATGATCCATAAGGAAGCGAACCGTGTCCGCAGCAGTGCGTCGGTAGGATTCACGTGTTTTTTGGTCAACGCTCCCACGGCTTTCTTCATATATCCGGGATGTCTGCCATGCCCATCGACCCTGGCTCCAGACAAATTTGTGATCGTGCAGTAACCTGTCTCCACGGTTCGAGAGGCAGTTTAGAACTCCGCCATGCTCATGATCTACCTGCCTCATCCAATAAGGCATCAAGTCGCCGTATACCTGCTTCTTGTAGAAATCAAGTAATCTGCTTACATTGAGAGACATTTCACTCCTACGCGGTGACCATTTAAAAAAATCATTCTTTCATGGCACAGGCTGTGCGTCAATGCTCTTTGGGCGCATGGACTGTAAAATATTATTTCCAGCATAGGCTGGTGGCTGGATGCTGGATGCTGGATGCTGGTCTCTGGATGCTAGATGCTGGTTGCTGGATACTGGATGCTGGATGCTGGTTGCTGGGGGCCCGTACTGATATGGGTTGTCACTTTGACTGAGGAAAAAAGGAGGTCGAAGTGGGGAAGAGGCAGGAGAGAATATCCAATGATGAAGGGCAAAAATTGTCAGCAGTCTGTTGAATACATCACATTGTTCTTTATGCTGCTGCCTATTTGATTGCGGCCAAAGGCCGCCTTACGATTATGAGAATACCAGTGGCGTTCCAACTTTCGTTTGGTATGCAAGTGTAATACATTGCTGATGAAAGCCCTACGTCACGTTCTTGCGAGTTATCGACTTGGAATTCTGCACAAAGGACATGGGTGCACGAGTACGGAAAAACCCGCAAATCGCGCAATCGCACATGTACTCGCGCGCTTGAATTTCCCTCTTGCTCAAACGTTGGGACACTACTGAGAAAATATAAATAGGGGAGATGCCGCAGCAGAGATGAACGCAATATTCCAATGATCGGCTTGAGTTTGCCAGGGAGAGCCGTTAGAGTTAAGTCATGAGTAATGTACGTACAGGCATAGGTTTTGATGCGCATCGTTTTCAAAGTGGACGCGTCTTGTTCCTCGGGGGGGTGGAAGTTGAATCAACCCGCGGGCTGGCTGGTTATTCCGACGCTGACGTGCTTATCCATGCCTTGATAGATGCGCTTCTTGGCGCGGCAGGAGAGGGCGACATCGGGACTCATTTTCCGCCTGGAACGCCGGAGTACAAGGACGTTTCCAGCGTTGATTTGCTCGGTCGGACTGTCCATATTCTCAGGCGCAGGGATTACAAGGTGGTTAATGTTGACCTGGTCTTGATTGGCGAGGAGCCCAGGATAGGACGGTATGTTCCCGAAATGCGTTCGGAGCTGGGAAAACTGCTTGGAATTGACAGCCGGAACGTGAGTGTAAAAGCGACGACTACAGAAGGCATGGGATTCACTGGCAGAAGAGAAGGCCTGGCGGGAATGGCTGTGGCGACAATTGAGAAAGGATAAATCTGAGGGAATAAAGATGAGATTTTACAATACGCTTACCCGTGAAATTGATGAATTCGAGCCGCTGACTCCGGGGCAGGTTCGAATGTATACATGCGGGCCGACAGTCTATGATTACGCGCACATAGGAAACTTCAGGGCTTACGTTTTTGAAGACATATTGAGACGCCACCTGAAGTCCCGGGGATTTGAAGTGATTCAGGTAATGAACCTGACTGATGTTGACGACAAAACTATACGCGGCGCGAAGGCACAGAACTTAACGCTTGATGAGTATACTGGCAGGTATAAAGAGGCTTTTTTTGAGGATCTGGACCGCCTGAATATTGAGCGGGCAGAATATTATCCATCAGCTACCGGCCATGTTGATGCCATGATCGGCATAATAAAACAACTGCTTGAAAAAGGATGCGCATACGTGTCGGGCGACGGGTCGGTTTACTTTGATGTATCCAGATTTGAAGATTACGGCAAACTGGCGCATCTGGATTTTTCCGGACTCCGGGCAGGAGCCAGGGTTGCCCAGGATGAATATGACAAAGAGAGTGTTGCGGATTTCGCTTTGTGGAAGGCCTGGAGCGAAGAAGACGGCGATGTAAAGTGGGAATCACCATGGGGCGAAGGACGGCCTGGATGGCATATTGAATGTTCTGCCATGAGCTCGAAGTATCTGGGTGATTCATTTGATATACACACCGGGGGTGTGGATAATATTTTTCCGCATCATGAAAATGAAATAGCTCAGAGCGAGTGCGCGACAGGCAAGCAATTTGTCCGCTACTGGCTGCACTGCGGATATCTTGTCGTAGAAGGCAAAAAAATGTCTAAATCCGAAGGCAATTTTTACACTCTCCGCCAGGTAATGGAAAAGGGCTACACCGGCGCGGAAGTCAGATATGTTCTGCTCTCGGGGCATTACCGGCAGCAGCTTAATTTCACCTTTGACACTTGTGATGCGGCTCGCGCGGCATTGAAGCGCATTGAAGAATTTCGAGGCGCCCTTACGGAAATTGCCGGAGCCGGCGAGGAACCGGAAGGATCTTTTCCCCAGTGGGCCGAAAAAGGTCTGAACGGATTCAGAAAAGCTCTTGATGATGATTTGAATATGCCTGAGGCTTTAAGCAGTTTGTTTGAGATGATAAGAAGCGGGAACAAGGCTCTTGCTTCTGGAAACACAGATCCGGCGGAAGCCGCTTCGGCTTTATCTGCGCTGAAAGCAATCGACAGCATTCTAGGTGTCATGGGCAACGAGGAAGAAACGCCGGGGGAAGTGGCCGATATGGTTGTGAAACGTGAGGAAGCCAGGGCAAACCGCGATTTTGAGCAAGCTGACGCAATACGCGGCAAATTGCAGGAGATGGGATGGGAGATAAAAGACACTGCCGGGGGAACACAGGTGAAGAGGCAAAGGCATTGAAGGGGCTTTTTCTCAGCTTTGAAGGCCCTGAAGCCTGTGGGAAATCGACCCAGGTTGAACTGCTTGCTTCCCGCTTCAACAGATCAGGACGCGAGGTTGTGAAGGTAAGGGAACCTGGCGGCACAAAGACCGGAGAACTCATCAGGGATATTTTGCAGCATGACCTGGCGAAGGAACCGATTGTTCCAGAAGCCGAAGCGCTGCTTTTTGCAGCCAGTCGCGCTCAACTTGTGCGAACCGTCATTTGTCCGGCTTTAAACCATGGAAAAGTCGTTATTGCGGACAGATTTGTGGATTCAACCACTGTATACCAGGGTTACGCACGCGGGCTGGGGATGAAGGCAATTAAAAAATTGAATGATTTTGCAGTTGGTGATTGTATGCCTGAGGTCACTTTCTTGCTGGACCTTGAAATGAATGCAGGTTTTGAAAGGCTGAAGGGCAGAGAGGCAATAACCGGGCGGGGGCACGACAGAATGGAAAGGGCAGGTGTTGATTTTCATTCGAGGGTTCGGAGTGGTTACCTGGATTTTGCAGCCGGGCAGCCAGAAAGGCTTGTTGTGCTTGACGGAAGCCTGTCTGCCGGGGATCTGCATTCAGAAATATGGCAAATCCTGAAAGATCGTTTGCCCTCAAAGTTAGGCTGCTATGAAAGCTGAACAGGCGCTGAAACAACTGAGAAACACGTGGCATAATGGCCGGTTTGGCCAGGCATATCTTATTGTGGGGCCGCCAGAGGGAGAAGCTCTTGCCTTGACAGAAGAGATCCTTCTCATGATTTACTGCCAAGAAAAAGACAACGGTTGCAGGCAGTGTTCCGTGTGCCGACAGATTTGCAAAAGGGCTCATCCTGATGTACAATGGCTCGAGCCTGAAAAGAAAAGCCGCGTTATATCAGTGGATCAGATAAGGGGCCTCCGGGAAGGGATGGCTCAGACAGCATATTCAGGCTGGTGGAAAGCAGGTGTTATTGTGGCTGCCGACAGGTTGGGAAACCAGGCGGCAAACGCTTTTTTGAAGACGCTTGAGGAGCCGGCTGAAAAAACGGTATTTTTTCTTCTCAGCGACACTCCATCGGCGCTATTGCCGACCATTGTGTCCAGATGTCAGCGGATTTCGCTGCACGAAAACGAAGAGAATCTGCCTGAAGAAATAAAGAATGAACTTGTTGAAATACTGAGAAGCCGTGTAGCAACAGGCGATGGCGCTTGTTCTGTTGCGGCCTTCGGCTACGCGTCGAGGATTACTAATCTGCTGCGCGGAATTAAGCAATGTGCAGAAAATCACGTTAAGAGCGTGGCGCAGGAGAATGGGCGGGAAATAGACAATGAAACAGTGAATGCAAGAGCAGGAGCGCGTTACAAAGGGATCAGAAGCGAAATATTGAGATTTATGATAAACTGGCACAGGGACATAGCTGTTCTTGCCGCCGGTGGCGATCCTTTGCTTGTAAAAAACGCTGAAAACATTGATGTTCTACGGTCCGAGGCCGACCGGATGGGCTGTGTAAGGGCGATTCATGAAGCAGGAATGATTGAGCAGATGAATGATAAACTTGAAAGAAATCTGCCCGAGGAAACGGTCTTCAGTTTCGGAATGGGGCGCATGTTTGAAGTCGGAGATCGCAGCAACTGAAAGGTTTGTTGCAGGAAAATGAAATGAATCAATTTGTCCAGGTGGAAATAAAGGATGGACCAAGGGTCTGGTGCGAATGCCCGGGCCAGATGTCTGTGCACCGCGGAGACTATTGTGTGATTGAGCACGATGGTTGCACTGAGTACGGACTTGTGGTTTCTTTTACTGAAGGGAAAACTCAAAGTCAGGAACATGAAGATCTGGGCAGTATCCTGCGCAGGGCTACGCTGCAGGATCAGTCAAAGGCAGCCGAAAGCTCTTTAAGAACCAAAATGGCCTTGGAAAAATGCGAAGCAAAAGCCAGGGAACATGAAATAGATATAAGAATAGTCAGGGGGCGTTACAGTTTTGATCGATCGGTTCTGTTTCTCTTATTTTCGGCGGAAGAGAAGGTCGATACCCGCGAGTTCAACAGAGATGTTGCTGCTGATCTGGGTTGCAAAGTCAGGGACTCCCAGATCGGGGTCAGGGATGAGGCAGGTATCATCGGTGGAATAGGCCCATGCGGCCGGAATTTCTGTTGTTGCTCATGGTTGAATAAATTCGAATCCATAAATGTCAAGATGGCAAAGAGACAGAGAATGTCGCTCAGCCCCGCCAGCATTGGCGGATGCTGCGGCAGGCTGAAGTGTTGCCTTAAATACGAGTATGATACTTACCGGGAGCTTGATAAATTTCTTCCCAAAATAGGAACTAAAGTCGAAGGCCATGAAGGAAAAGGCAAGGTTATAGACAAGAATATTCTAAGGCAGACTGTAACAGTGAAAACCGAAGACCATCGAACGGTTGAATACCGGGGCGACGAGGTCCACAGGAGTTGGGATTTTCATAGACACCGGGATAATATCGAGCCGGGTAAAGGCGGCAATAAAAAGAAAGACAGAGGAGGCTAGGAGTGAAAATTCTCGTTGTTAACGGGCCGAACCTTGACATGCTTGGAAGGCGCGAGCCTGAGGTGTACGGCGCAGAGACCCTTGATGATATAGTCCGCGAGTTGAAACGAAATGCGGAGTTGCTGGATGTTGAAATTGATTGTTTTCAGAGCAACGAAGAAGGCGAATTGATAACAAAGGTCGGCCAAGCTGGGAGTGAATATGACGGAATAATCATAAATCCAGCCGGATACACTCACACCAGCGTTGCCTTGAGGGACGCGCTAGCAGCCTGCGGCCTGCCATGCGTCGAAACGCATTTATCAAATGTTCATGCCAGGGAGGATTTCAGGCAGAAAAACCTGACTGCCGGAGTTTGCCTTGGGCAAGTTCAGGGTTTCGGCGCCCGAAGCTATACCCTTGCATTACAGGGGTTGGTTGCATATCTGGGAGGTTCTTGTGGAAAATAAAATGATGCGTGGCGCTTTTTTAGACCGCAAAAAACAGACGTTCATGAACTGGAGGAAAATTGATCATGAAATTTCTTAACAGGATAGTGGAATTCATTCTCCTGCTCGCAATCCTGGGGGGCGGCTTTTTTATTACCCTTTCATCTATGACGGAATCATGGTGGCGTCTGGCGCTGTACAATGCCCAGCGGGAACGAGGCATTGGGCTGGCCATAGGGGGCGGCCTGCTTGCATTTGGCGTTATATATGCCGCATCCGGCATCAAAAGACCGAAGCGCACACGGTATCTATCGTACGACGGCGAGGAAGGCACAACAAGCATCAGCACTGAGGCCATTGAAGACTATATTGCAAGGCTGTCTTCTGAGTTTCCTTCGGTGATGCGAATGAGACCGGAAGTTCTTCCCCGCAGGCAGGCAATAGATATCAATGTTGAATTGAAGGTAAAGGCCGGCCCGCAGATACATGAGGCTTGTGAACTGATGCAGAGCCGTATACGCGAAGCAATGAGCAACGGGCTGGGGATATCGGATGTCAGACGCGTGGAGATTACAGTCAAGGAAATTGCGTCGGAACATAAACCGGTGTGACCGGCGCCTTGATAAATACCAAGGCGCACTCTGGATTCAGTCGGCCGGGCCGCGGACATTGAATCGCCCTTCAGTCGACCCCGTTTGAATGCTGATAAGCTGATCTGAAGTTAGAAAGGAGCATATAGCAAGTATGGATAAAGAAAAGGAAATCACGGACAGACCGGAATTAATCGTAGTAGGATCCCTGGGGCTTGATACCATAGAAACGCCCCATGAAAGAAGAGAAGAGCTTCTGGGGGGATCTGTGAGCTATGCGTGTTCAGGGGCGTCGTTTTTTACAAAAGTCGGGATGGTAGCCGTGGCTGGAGAAGATTTTCCCCGCAGGCATAGGTCAGCTTATGAAAAATTCGGGATTGACCTTCAAGGTCTGCAGATTTCACCAGGGAAGACTTTCCGCTGGTCCGGCGTTTATGAAGAAAATATGAACGACCGACACACATTAGCCACAGATTTAAATGTGTTTGAAACTTTTTCGCCCGATCTTCCGTCCGCCTACACCAGCGCGCCTTTCGTGCTTCTGGGTAATATTTCTCCGGAGCTGCAATTGCATGTTCTTTCACAGATAAAGTCCCCGCGCTTTGTAGTTGCTGATACTATGGATCTATGGATAAATATAGGCAGACATGATCTCGAACAGGTTATCGGCCGGGTGGACATGTTAAGTTTGAACGACAGTGAAGCCAGGCTCCTCACAGACGAACACAACCTGAAAAAATGCGCCGAAAAAATCATGGATATGGGGCCTGACTACGTGGTCATTAAGAAAGGCGAACATGGCGGCATGTTATTTTCAGACGGGAGCATCTTTATTGTTCCAGCTTTCCCTGTCAGCGAAATAAGGGACGCGACAGGCGCTGGAGATTCTTTTGCGGGCGGATTCATGGGTTCGCTTGCCAGGGACGGAGAAGTAAATCGCACGGCAATAAGAAAAGCCCTGATGTACGGAGCTGTGGTGGCATCTTTCGGCGTGGAAGAGTTTAGCCTTGAACGGTTGACCGAGCTGAGCATGGATGAAATCGAGGAGCGTCTTAATACTTTAAAGGGAATGGTGGCTCTGGAGTAGATGGCTCAGTGAAAAGCTTTTCGCTATTGATTAAGCCTGCTTCTGCGGACTGCAATCTGAGGTGCAGATATTGTTTTTATCTGCCCAAAGCCGGTCTTTATCCCGAGATAAAGACTCACAGAATGAGCGATGAAACGCTAAGAGAAACTGTGCGCAGCTACATGGCCAGTCCTCAACCCGTATACGCATTCGGCTGGCAAGGCGGCGAACCTACTTTGATGGGCGTAGAGTTTTTCAGAAAAGTAACCGCTTATCAGAAGGAGTTCGGATTCCCGGGATGCAGCGTTTCTAACGCACTCCAGACAAACGGCACACTTATTGACGATGAGCTCGCTACCCACCTTGCAGATTACAATTTTCTTGTTGGTGTAAGTCTTGACGGACCGGAAAAAATTCATGACCGTTACAGGCGGAGCGCAGATGGCTCCGGAACGCACGGCGCAGCGCTCCGCGGGATAGAGACACTCAGACGCAATAAAGTTGATTTCAATATCCTTACCCTTGTTTCTCAAGCCAATGTGCAGAGCCCCGGGGAGATATATCGGTATTTGAAAGACCTTGGATTTATGCATCACCAGTACATTGAATGCGTTGAATTTGACGGGGCAGGCGAGCTTCTGCCTTACGCTGTCAACGGCGAGCAGTGGGGGGATTTTCTATGCGGGATATTTGATGAATGGATAGACGGCGATACCAGGACTGTTTCTGTGAGGCTGTTTGATTCCATTGTATACAAGCTGGTTACTGGAATCAGCAATGTATGCGCCATGGGAAATAATTGCAGACAGTATTTCATGGTTGAATTTAACGGCGATGTCTATCCTTGTGATTTTTTTGCGGAAACCGGACTTAAGCTTGGAAATGTTTTGCAAAACGAATGGCAGAACATGGCCGCTTCGGAAACGTACTCCCGGTTTGGAATGAGGAAGCAACAACTCTCGGAAGAATGTCTTGAGTGTGAATTTCTTTTTTTCTGCCAGGGAGACTGTCCTAAGAACCGTCCAGGCAGAGGAAGTATCCCGCAACAAGTGAGTCGATTGTGCAGTGGCTGGAAAAAATTTTACAATTACGCATTGCCGGAGTTTCGTCGTCTTGCAGAAGATGTTAAAAGTGACAGCGCTTTGTCAACCCGCATATCTCATAAGATTTCTTAGTTAGCCCGCATATCTCACAGGATTTCGTAGTGAGAGCGTGGAGAGCGCTGCTGC
>CAZIXB010000005.1:0-34661 GCA_964543205.1 uncultured Victivallales bacterium | reverse complement strand
GGGCCGTGGCTTGGCGCTATAATGTCAAAATCCAGTCCTTCAATCTTGTCCAGGTTCTTCCTTATGACAGCCCGGAAAGGCATCATGATCTCTGCATAGTATCTTTTAGCAGCCTCGTATACTACTGCCTTGTCTGTCACAAAAAGATCGGTGGTCGCAAGGTGGGAACCGAAGAAATCACACGAGAATACGCAACGGTCTTCAGGAATGTGCGAAACCATTGTTTCCGGCCAGTGCACCCATGGAGTATAGATGAATTGCAGTGTCTTATTGCCCAGCGAAAGCGTTTCTCCATCCTCGACTACTTTGAGTCTTTGTCTGTCAATATCCAGATGGCTTGCAAGAAGATCTTCGGCTTTCCTGCTGCAGACAAGCTCAGCCTTCGGATAGCGGGCCATAACATCCGGAATTACTCCGGAGTGATCCTGCTCGGAATGGTGGGATACAATATAATCGATGTTTTCCACTTCTTTCAGCTCATTAAGAAGATCTGAACGCAGCGCGGGGTCAGTTGTGTCAAGCAAGGCGGTCCCTTCGGACCCCCGGATGATGTAAGCGTTGTAGCTTGTTCCATCGGGAAGAGGAATAAGCGAATCAAAAAGGCGCCTTTCCCAGTGAACAGACGCAATAATTTCGATGCCCGGGCGTATTTCTCTGGCATGCATAGCTGTCTCCTTTTATATTTTTTTGTTATTATTTCAGGTTACCCCGGACCGGTTTTTTTTGCACGAATAATTCACGCCCAGCGTTGTATCTGGGGGTAAACCAAGAAAGTGGGGAGGTAGTTCTACGCTCTTGCATCCTGCTTGCAGAACCCCTGATCCGATGAAGAAACCCTCCTTGCGCAGACTTCTCTCCAGCTTCGCCATATCCCATGCATTGCGGTGGTTTGCCTCTATCGGTTTTTTGGCTGGAATATTGCGAGCTGATTGTATCCGAAAAGGAATCTTCTGTATTTGGTCATATTGAGGCCAGCAGTTTCTGCGATCAACTCCAAATCGCGTTTCTTGAGCAGTTTTTCATGTTCTTCCTTGTCGTTGCTGAAAATCTTGAGCCTGGCTCCATTTGCCATTATCCATTTCCCGCGCGGATGGGGAGTTGTAACGGCGATTATGCCTGATGGATTCAGCAGAGTCTGCATTTTTGAAAGAGCGATGGAAGGCTCTGCAAAGTGTTCCATGGCCGCGAGGCACACAATGGCGTCAAATCTGCGGTATTCATCGCAATCTGCTTTTTCGAAGTCGGCAACTCTGAACTCATACGGGAATAATCTCTTGTTGTAGTCAATAATGGAAGGGTCCCGGTCAATCCCGGTATAATGGCTGCCTGGCGGCAGACAACCGTGCCATGTGAATATGCCGCATCCAATATCAAGAATGCGTTTTCTGCCCTCAAGGAATGGAAGCGCCGCTGTTCTGCGCCTTTTGGCCAGGAAGCCGGACAGAAGGCCGTTCAACCCGATTGATGATGTTCTATTCATCGTGGCTACCGGTGAAGTTGTTTGCGGTTGTTTTCTGGTTTGATGATGGTCATGGCTGCGCGCGCCTTTTTTTTGAATTCGGCCATAGAACGTATTCCGGCAATCTGCCGGGCCACATGTCCGGGCCGCAAATAGAACTGTCGATAACCATTCTTAGTAAGCTCGCGCAGCTCATGCAGGGAAAAATACTCGCTCCAGAAAGGCGGCTGAAAATCGATTGTGGGGTTAGCGGCGTATTCTTTCCACACATCATGACTGATTATGCCTTGTTCCAGCGCCATGGCGTAGATCTCAGTGCCGGGAAAAGGTGTGAGCATCGTCAGGTGAACGTAATCGGGGTTAAGTTTTTTCATCACTCGAAAAGTCTGTTTGACATCCTGTAGAGTTTCGCCGGGATTGCCGATCATGAAATAAGCCAGAACAGGGATATTTCTCTTATTTGTGGCTTTGAATACTCGTGTTACTCTATCAATATCAATGCCTTTGTTAAGTATTTTCAGAACCTTCTCTGTTCCGGCTTCTACGCCATAATGGATGCCGCGGCAGCCGGCCCGGGCAAGTCTGTCCAGCATATCCTCATCCACAGTGTCAACTCTTGACCTGATGTCGAAACTTATGTCCAGCCTGCGGTTTATGATCATGTCGCATATATCTATCACCCTTTGTCGGATTACAGTAAATGTGTCGTCATAGATGAGAAAATCATGGATGTCCATCCCCAGGCACTGTTCGATTTCGCGGACTACATTCGCCGGAGAGCGTGACCTGAATCTTCTGCCGAGGTGAGGCCTGTCACAGAATGCGCATTTGAATGGGCAGCCCCGGCTTGTGAACATGGTAGTCATAGGGTTCCTGGCGGCTAGCAGAGAGTTGTACTTTTTGTATGGTGTCAGGCGTCTTGCGGGAAATGGCAGCGAGTCAAGGTCTTCAATCGACTTGGGATTTCCGGTGTGGATGATTTTGTTTTTTTCTCTGAATACCAGCCCAGGGATTTTTTTCAGCGCTGAAGGTTTGTCCATTTTGTCTAGTAACTCCGCAAATGACCGTTCTCCTTCTCCTAGCACGAGGCAGTCGACTTCCTGAAAGGCGATTGTTTCTTTGGGAAATAGGTGGACGTGCGGTCCGCCAAACACCACCTTGACGGTCTTGTCCGCCGCCTTGACGGTTCTGGCGGCCGCCAGGGCGTCAAGCACAGTCATGGTTGTTACTCCTATGCCCGCCACATCGGGGTTGAATGCCTTGACTCGTTGGGCAAGGCGTTCAAGGGAGCATTCTTCGGCCTGGCAGTCTATAACCGCAACATGATGACTGGTATTATGTTCAAGGTAAGCGGCAAGATACAGCAGGCCTAGCGGCGGGTTAAGACCCCTGTTTTCTGAAATGATGGTCGGCGAGTTATCAGCGAATGAGTGTTGAATAGGGGGCTGGATAAGAATAATTCTCATTGATCTTCCTTCGGCTGGTTGTCAGTATAGCTATTCTCGTACCGGTTAGGAATTCGCGAATTGACCAATTCTGCCAACAGTCCGATCATGAATACTTGCACCGATGTCATGGCAAGCACCAGTGTGCTTACATCGGCAAGCTCGCCCAGGAGCGAGTAACTGATCGTTGCCCAGGCAACTGCAAGCAGCATAAGAAAGAGGCTTGCGGGCAGGAAGAATCGGAGGGGCGCAAAGTAAAGAGCAATGCGAAGCACAAGCTGGCAAAAGTTAAGAAAGTCGGCTACAGGGCGTATCTTTGATCTGCCTATTCTGTGTTTGTAATCTATCGGCACATATTCCACCCGGTACCCGCTTTGCAGCATCGCCAGGGTGATGGTTGTAGTAAACGAAAAACCATCCGGCAGCAGTCGCAGGAACCGTAGCGCTGTCTTTCGCCTGAATATTCGCAGGCCTGAGTTAAGATCTGGTATGCGCGATGAAGTCACATAGTCGGACAGCCTTGATAAGATCCATTTTGCCGGTCTGCGCAGAAGAGGAATCTTTACGTTGGGTCCTGTCCTTGCGCCTACAGCCATATCGCAGCCTGTCTGCCTGATGCGCGACACAAGATCGGCAATACGCTCATTCGGGTAAGTCCCGTCGGCATCAGTTATGCAAATCCACGGGAATTTCGAGTGCATGATTCCGGTTTTCAATGCAGCCCCGTATCCTTTGTTTGATCCGTGAGAAATAACCCTGGCATTATCTTGTTCCCTTGCTTTGGTTGCGGTTTCATCTGTTGAGCCATCGTCAACAACCAGTATTTCGGAGTCATCAATATTGGATTGCTCCAAAGCCTCGCTGATATCCGCAATGACCTGGCCCACTGCCGATCCTTCGTTAAACGCGGGCACTATGACTGATAGAGACAGATTGTGAGAGCTTGTTGTCATTACTTTTACGGGCGGCATAATTTTTGCTTTGATAAATCCAGGAGCTACCCGGGCCAATGGAAAATAATTAAAAAAATCAACTTACGCTTAGACAGGTGTTATTGAGTAAGGTTTCTGTTATAATATTGTTAGATCTGATTTCCAGCGAGCTTGCGCTCAGAATTCTAACTGGTTCCTAATGAAAAAGAAACGGGCGTAATTTCATATATGGCAGATGTAGGTTCAGTGCGTTTTGCGTAGAAGATTCGCGGCGGCGACGCGAATATCGCGGCTTTCGCCGGTGGCGAAAGCGGATTGTTAGCGCCTTGCGCGAATAATCAATGCTAGTGACCAACGCCTTTGGTTGAGGCCAAAGGCCGTTTTTGTGTTGATATGTGATGAACATACGGAGTGAATCATCTATGGGCGCTTGTAAAACAGCCGGTAGGGCTGCCTGGATTTTGATGTCGGCGTATTTTTTATATGTCGTCGGCTTTATTTTTTTGGCTGACATTGAGTTAATTCTTGCGGGGATTCCGGATGATGCCGCATATTTTTTCAAAGCTGGCGAAAATATGGCGGCTGGAAAAGGCCTTACCTTTGACGGCATAAACCCGAGCAATGGTTTTCAGCCCTTATGGTTGGTGGTCGTGGCCGGCGCAGCTTTCATATTTGAAGCCCGTCCAGAAATGATGTTCCGCTACTATCTTGTGCTACAGGCCTTGTTGCTCATCCTTGCGGCTGGAATTCTTTTTCTTGTTCACAGGCGGGCTTTCAATCCCTTAGTCTCCATGCTGGTTATAGCGCTGTTCATGCCGCTTGTCTTTTTTCAATCCATCAACGGGATGGAATCGGCGATCTTTGTTTTTTCTTTGACGCTTGCTTTTCTGATTGTGTGCAAGCTGAAGCCTTTTCATCGAGAAGGCAGGATATGGTTGCCGATTTTCGGGTTTTGTCTTGGCTTTGTCATGTTGAGTCGGCTTGATTCAGTTTTTATTGGCGCCTCGGTATGCGCTTTGATCCTTTACCAGGCGCTCAAACATCAAGTGGGATTCGGCGCCTGCGTCAAGATGCTGGCTATTGTGATAGGGTGCGCCTCTGTGGCGACGCTTCCCTATCTTGTCTACAATCAGGTCCGGTTTGGATCATTTATGCCCATCAGCGGCAGCCTCAAATCAACCTTTCCCGATGTTTGCTTCGACCTGGCTAAAATCATGAACATTTCTCCGCGCTTTCAGTTGGCGGTCTTGGCTGCTCCCTTCTATCTCGCATGGAGCGGCATTTCGTCGCTGTCTGCGAGTCCGGAGAGAAACCAGTTCAGGGCCGCGGTCGGGGCGCTTGCTCTTGGGGTGATTCTGCATTTTTTGCATGTCATGATGTTTCTGGACTGGGCTGTGTTTTCATGGCATTACCTGTTTTATGCCCTGTTTCTGACGCTTGCTGTCAGCGAGCCAGCAAAGTGGGTTTCAGAGCGTCTAAAGAGACGCGCCGCGCCGGCTTTTGCCGTGATTGTCATTGTTCTAATTATTGTTGGCGGATCAAAAGTTGTGTCCCGCACACTTGCAGTTGAAACAGAGGATTCATGGAGGGTTCAATCTTACAGGGCGGCAGTATGGGCCAGGAACAATACTCCGCCGGATTCAATATTCGCCATGAAAGATGCGGGCAATTTCGGGTATTTCAGCGGGCGGACGGTAATCAATCTTGACGGGCTGGTAAATAACGAGGCATATCAGGAGGTTTTGCGAGACGGGCTTCTCCGCGAGTACCTTGCGTCCAATAATGTGGACTATCTTGTTCAACAATGCGTATATCCCGGAGATAAGTTTTTTAGAGTTGTTCCTGAACTCTCAAACGGCCCGTTGCGGAACGGATCATACGACTGGATATCGGTGCGGTACTGGAGCCACCGGTTTGACGCGCATAGCGACGCAATTCCTCTTTATAGAAAGAACGAGATTTACCGGTCCGAACAATGGAACCCAAGGGCCGTTCTTCCGTTTGTAATCTGGAAGCTGGATTTGATTGATCAAGACCCGCGCTCAATATAGGCTTTCAATTTTTTATCCTTAAAAACTGTATCCCGCCCTGCGCGCGGTAGACCTGGTGATGTTTTCTATAACCCTGATATCGGTTCTAGTCAGGTTATTCTTGTATTTATGGTTCATATTTTTTGCTGAGCCTATAGACGCAAGGTATTTGTCCGCTTCTGCTGACTTGCTGAAGCCAAGGATGCGGAACATGTTGTTGATGACCCTGCGCTGATCTTCCACGAAATCCTCGTATCTGATGTTGATGACTCTGTTTGCAGGCAGTCGTTCAGCCTCTTCCCATATTGTTTCTGTTATGTATTTCCATTGGACTGAGGCAAGGGCACACGGCAGTTTTCCTGTCAAAGTCCATTCTTGAATGTGCTCGCCGGGCAGGCCGCTCCACCATGGTTGCCCCTGTCCATTTCCTTTCTTCCAGAAATCTATCTTCAGCAAGGACGATACGGTTGCCCTGGGGTCTCTGATGACGTGTATAAAACAGGCTCCGGGGAAAATGCTGGACAGAAAACTTATGCGGCCAGGCCCGTTGATCTTCGTGAAAAGCCTTTTCTTCCCCTGACAAGAGAGAATGCTGCGGACATAAGCTCTGGTTCTGTCGCGGGTCTGTTTATCGGCTACAGCGTTGTGCATGTGGCTCCATACGAAATCATCTCCGCAAAGCAAGCGCCAAAGCTTGTAGCCATCTCCAGGGTAAGGCAGAAAGCGTCGGATTAACGCCTGGATGCTATTATCCTGTTGTTTTTTGCCCCTCAGCCTCCATCCTACAGACGGCATGAAAGAAAGCCGGTCATACATTGCCAGCAATGGGAACCTAGGCGCCCTATGCACATAGTTCGAAAACCAGCCCAGATCCTTGTGCAGTGAAAATGTCTCGGATATGATGGACGTCCCGCTCCTTGGCATTCCTATCATAATTACCGGTCTGTCAATGTCCATGGCTCTAATTGGGTTCTTGCATGTTGTAATTTTCTGATTATACGCGCGCATTTATGCGGATAACATTAAGCCGTGTTTAGAGGCGGGTTAAATTTATGCCGTAGCGAGTTTGTTCAGAGTCGGCCGTACCGGCTGATCAACCGCGACCTGTTCTTGATTTCTTCTAACTCTTTGCTAATAGAACGCGAATACTGGAGCATCAGACTTTCCCAATTCTAATGTTTGTCAGCTTGGAGGTATATTTTGACAATCTGTAAGACGCTCAATCCTGTTATGGCTTTTATTATGCTTGTCCTTGCCATACTGGTGGCTTCGTTTCCGCTGGCAATGGTTGGGATGTCAGCGGTTGTTCTTTTTATGTGCGTGGCTCTGATGCAGGGTGATGAGCTTGGTCCTGCAAGAATAGGTCTTCTGCTTCTTGCTGCGCTTGTTTCCTTGACAAGTCTCTCTACGTTCGGCGTGGACGAACCCGGGTTTACAGGAGGAGGCCCCCTTACTCTTACCAAGTTTGTGGGTTTGTTCTGTCTTGTCTATGTTCTCTGGGCCAAGGCTGTCAGGCACAGTCCTTTCGTGTCAAACCGGCAGACATGGCTGCTGCTAGCCTTTTCCGCAATGGTGGCGCTTTCGCTGATAGTCAACGGCCCATCAATCTACACTTTAAGGGCTCTGAGAGGCTATTTTTCTGCTTTCGCGGTCTTTATTCTGATTCTCAATGTCGTCAGAGACGAAAGGGATATCATGCTTTTCATAGCCTTTCTGGCTGGCGGCTACATCGTGTCTTCGCTTTTTGGTTTTGCGGAGGCAGGGCAGGAAGTTGACCGTTTCAGAGGAATGGCTGTTGGCAGCGCGGTTAGCTATGGCATGGGGTTGGCCGGGGTCTCGGTGATCGTGCTTTATTACGCGATAAAGCTAGACAACAGGTTGCGTCGCATATTGCTTGCGGGGGCTTTCCTGATTCTGCTGTATGCGCTGGTATTGACATACGCCAGAAGCGTTTACCTAGGCTTTATGATAGGGGTGGGGCTTGTGCTTTTCAAGCTGAGACACCGGCTTACGTTTCCGCGGATTGCGGTTGCCGCGCTGGTGGCCATCGCATTCTTTCTGATGTTTGTTGATCTGGATCGTTTTTTGGAAAGAGTCTTGGCTATCGGGGCAAGCAAGGAGGTCGACTGGTCCTATTTTCGCAGGTGGTCTTATTATAAGGTCTTTGGCAGGCTGATTATGACTAACCCCTTTGTAGGAATCGGCCCCGGCAATTTCCCGGCCTACTATGCTCTTGAAATATTCAGGAATGTTGCTCCAACCTTTCAGACTGGCGGCAGGAGCATGCACAACATGTACATAAGCGTAATATGCGATGCCGGAGCGGTGGGATTTGTTTTCTACATTCTTGTTCTATGGCACACTCTAAGGGATCTGAGATTTGTTAATAGATCGTATTCGGGCAACATGGAACCTCCGCTTCTTGCCGGCCTGACAGAGTCGATGGAGGTGGCTCTCTACGTTGTTTTGTTCATAGCCTTTTTTAATCCGATGCAATATGACAAACTGATATGGATACTTCTTGCGTTAAGTGTGGCTGCCGCGCGGATCCGGCGCTTACAGATCGGTGCGGCCATGGACAGAGATGGTTCGAGAGAACTTGCCAACCCGTGATTCGTATTCTTCACGTGATCCATAATCTTAGAACCGGCGGAGCGGAAAGAATGCTTTCCGATCTTGTTCCCTTGCTTGAGAAGTATCCTCAACTTGAAAATCATGTGGCCGTTCTTCGCAGTCCGGGAGAGTTGGAGCCCAGGATTATAGATAGCAGGATACCTTTGCGCCGGTTTGACAGGAGGCGGTTTTTTGATCCCGGCATTCTCATAAATCTTAAGCGAATCATAGCGGAACAGAGAATAGACGTTCTGCACATGCACGATTTCTCCGCAGTCTACTGGGGGTCTCTTGCCAGCCTGGGGTCTTCCATGTTGGCTCGAGTCATCACGCATCACAATGTTGAAGGATGGCATGGAGGAGTTTTGAAGACAGCAAAGCGGAGGTTATTCAAAAGAACTATTGAGCCCATGATTGATCGGCATATCGCGGTTTGCCGCGCAGTGGCAGAAAGACTGGAACAGGATTCAGTGGATTCAGGCAAAGCGGTTGTGATTTATAATGGCATAGACATTAACAGGTTTGGCAGACATTGTGGAAGAGATGAAACCCGTCGCTTCTACGGATTGAATGCTGACTTGCCGCTGGTGGGCATGGTTGGAAGATGCTCAAAGGAAAAGGGAGGGGAGGTATTTCTGGCGTCTCTGAAAATCCTCAAGGAACGGGGTGTGGCGGTACAGGCCCTGATTGCCGGCGATGGTCCGCGACTGAATTCATGGCGCGAGCTCTCAAATAGTATGGGACTTGATTCAGTCAGATTTTCGGGACACGTGCCGCATCAGGGGATTCCCGATCTGATGGGTTGCATTGATGCGGCTGTTATCCCTTCTCACGCTGAAGCCCTTTCGATCGCGGCGATTGAGTTTATGAGCAGTGGGGTTCCGGTTATTGCCGCCGATGTCGGAGGAAACGCGGAGGTTATTGCTGATGGTGTAACCGGGTTCATTGTGCCGCCGAACCGGCCGGAACAGTTAGCGGAACGCATTATTGAAATCATTGGGGATAATGAAGGAGTCCGGAAAATGAGAAGCGCGTCAAAAGAGAGGGCTCGACGCATGTTTTCCGCGGAGGGCATGGCCCGAAGTTACAACAGTATGTATAATGAGCTTTTTTCATGCAGGCGTTGTGTAGCCCCCGTATCAAGGCTCATGCGCGCAGATCCGGAAGATTGAGCGGCATATATGGACACTGTTGATCGGGCAGAGAAGATTGACGAGATGATTTTGTTCCGGGCCTGGCGCGAGATCGGAGGCCTGGCTCCTGTCAGGCTGCTTATCGGAATAGACATGGCAGTATTTGGCGGGATGGCATTATATGGCTGTGACTATGCGTTTGCCGGTGCGGGCGGGTAGCTTATGAATATCCTGTGGGTTACAGATTACCTGTTTCGCCCGAGCCCGCGCAACATCAGGGCGTTGTCACTTGCGGGTTGTCTTGTCAAGTGGAGCGATGTCACCGTCATTTCGAAAGATTTGGGGCATTTTAAGGATCGCGCCTTGCCTTTTGGTTTTGAGCTGATAAAGTCACCTTTGACTGACAGACTTTATTCTGCGGCTATGACGCCGGCGGGGTCAGCGACGATCTCGAACAGAGTAGGCCACGTTTTTTTCAAGTTGGCGGCAAAATGCATGTCGAAGGTGGTATTTCCCGATATTGCAAGGCTTGATACCCGCAAGTACATGCGGACCATAGAGCGGAAACTTGCGTCTGGAAAGCCGCATTGCGTTATCTTGTCGGTTAGACCGTATTCCATGTATGTGCTGGCCGATGTGCTCAGAAGGCGATTCCGTGATCTAAAGATCATCCTTGATATAGGAGACCCCTTTTGGGAGAACAGCGCCGACGATAAGCATAAACGCAAGCCGAAAGCGATCATTAAACTGGAGGGTAACGCGTTGAATGCGGCGGATTCGGTTTTTGTCACGAACGAAGCCACGAAGAAGCATTTCATGAAAAACTATTCCCAGTTCACAGACTGTCGCGCGATACATGTGGTGCCCAACGGCGTTCTTGACCGCCGGAAGCAGGGAGGGTCGGCAAATTCATCCAGGAGTAAAGCCGGTTCTTTCAAACTTGTCTATGCCGGCGTGTTTTACAAGAAGCTAAGAAATCCTGATTCACTGTATCGGGCAATTCATTCCATGAGCGGCGATGTGCGGTTGGACATTTACGGGCCTGAGACAAAGCTTGTAAGGCAGCCGATGGTTGACGGCAACCGTGTGCGCTATGTGGGCATGGTATCAAACGAAAGAATCTACGATGTTTATGACCAAGCCGATATGCTTGTGCACATTGATAATGCCTTTGGGGCGCAGGAGTCAGGCAAGATATTTGAACTCATTAGCGCAAGGAAGCCTCTTCTTTTTATCGGCTCCGATGAGAATTCGGCGGTATTGAAGATCGCAGAAGATTACCCTGCTACTGTTGTGTCCAGGAATATAGCTGAAGAAATTGTCTTATCGATTCGTTATGCTATGTCCAATACTCAGTCGTTCAAATATGATTTTGATATTACACCGTACTTGTGGAGCGCGCGCGCGGCATCGTTTATGAAGCATCTTGAGCATCTGCGGCAAGGCTCAATAATGTTTGGACAGGGTTATTGATATGGACTTTGAACGGCAGGCATATGAAGTCCTTGAGAAAAGGATGCCGGAGTATCATTCTGATCTTCACCGGGAACGCATTGGCCATATTTGCGCAATGATACCGTCCGATGTTTCGTCCCTCCTTGATGCGGGCTGCGGCAATGGGGCGTTTGTCAATCAACTGCACATGAGCAATGAGCATGACTTGAAAAGGATATGCGCCATAGACAGGAGCGATACTGCCCTTCGGTTTGTCGAGACGGAGAAACGGCGGGGCCAAGTCGAAGATCTTCCCTTTAGAGACGGTGAATTCGACATGGTAACCTGTCTTGAAGTGCTGGAGCATTTGCCTCATGAAGTCTATCCGCGGGGGCTCAGGGAAATTGAAAGGGTGGCATCCAGATACGTGTTGGTCTCCGTGCCTTATTGTGAAGACCTTGATCTAAACAAGGTGAAGTGCGGGAAATGCGGAACCGAGTTCAGTCCCTTTTACCATATGCGCAGCTTTAATGTCCGGAATCTGGGCGGCCTGTATGAAGAATCCAGTTTGGAATTGGTGGAGATGCGCAACATTGTAACGGTCCGCAAGCCCAGGTTCGCGCGCTTGAAAAGACGGATGAAGCGCGGTCTATGCGGGGAACATTTCCCGCCTATTTGTATTTGTCCCCTCTGTGGATACCATGAGCTGGACAAGCTTCGGTCCCGGTCCGTGAAGACTATTGAAAAAAAACCGCCTTCGGCTGTTGCCCGCAAGGTTATCGGGCGCCTGTGGCCTCATTACAGTGAGCCGGCATGGATCGCGGCTCTATTTCGCAAAGTTGACGCGGGCTAGTTTATGCCGGGAGAACTTCTTTGCGGCTGCCACTTGTCTGCCTGCCGTGCGGCCAGGGCCATAAAAAGAGCTATGGCACAGGCAATATTTGTCATGAGAAAGTACCATGGTACCGCCAGGAACTTTATCTTGCCGTACCTGCTGTTTCGCAGGACGTGCCCCGCTGCGGCCAGCAACAGCGCAAGACAGCATGATGCCCTCAGCGTGATGATGAGCGGTGTTTCCGGACCCGTCGTGATGATAAAAAAAAGGATCGCTGTAGACGGGACAAATGTCAGGCGTTTCAGTATCTTCTGTGTTGCCAGTTGTAATGAGTAGAATCCGAACCGCAGCGGGTTTAGTAAGCGCCGCTGTTGCCACACTCCCCGGAAGCCTATTGCCAAGTTGCGCACTTTTCTCTTGAATTCTCTGTCAGAGTCGACTGCCGGATGGGTGGCAATGGCGCCAGGTTCGAACGCCAGTCTGTAACCTTTGGCAATCACCGATGTTGAAACAAAAAAGTCGTCAATGACGCTTGGCGGAACAGGTTCAAAGAGTTCTCTGCGGATTGCATAGATCTGGCCGGTTGCTGATGTCACACTTCCGCACAGGCTTAAGAGTTTTCTAAGGTCGCGGTCAAAATTCCAGTATAGCCTTTCACCTTCACAACTCCTGTCATAGTCTTTGTAAATAACGTCTCCAGCCACGCCGCCGACCGAAGAATCGGCAAAGGGCATCATCAGTCGGGATAGAGCTTCCGGGTCCCACTGCGAGTCGGCGTCTGTAAAAACGAGGATTTGGTTGGAAGCGCCGGACACTGCGCTGTTGATAGTTGCATTCTTGCCCCGGCGCGGCAAGGCAAGCAGCCTGACATTTGAATCTGCGCAGTCTGAGGCAACGTATTCTGTCCCATCCGTGGAGCCGTCCGAGGCGACAATCACCTCGATCTTCCCTGGAGGGTAGTTGAGAGAGCGGATGTTTTCAAGTTTACCCTTCAGATGTGTCTCTTCGTTATGGGCGGGGACTATTATGGAAACCGATGGTTTACACTCGCAACGCTTTAAGGGGCGGGAAAACCACCTGCATCGTATTGCGGCAAGAAGAGGGAACCCCAGGCATGTATAGGCGATAATGCCCGCAGAAGCCCACAATATGAATTCGGGTAGCCAGTTCATGATTTCTTTATGGCACACGTGTGTGAGAAGAAGATTAGCGGGCAATTAAAGAGCCCGCTAACCTGAATTATGCGCTTGGAGAGGGGGCAACCGCGGATAGCGCCGATAAATGATGGAATGAACCCGTCCGGGGCTGGGAGTCCCCGGTGAGTATTTCTATGTTCAGGAACCCGACAGAAGCGTTCTGTCTCGCGGTAAACTTGCCGCAGGACGCGGCTCTTCTTAGCAAAAGGCCAACACTGTGCTCATAAAATTTGCATATATAGCGGGCACCATGACAATTCAGACTAAGGCGCATGAAGTGAATAATTGCAAGACGTTTTCAATCAGATGACGCTAAGGAAATCAGACAGGGTGGAATTAAACAGAAGCAGTTACTTTTCGCTTCCGGCCTGGGCTGCGATACTCGGCATCGCATTTGCTGTTCTCTTTGTGTATTCGAACAGCTACGATGGCGTTTTTGTCTACGATGACGGCAGGAACATAGAAGAGAATCCCTACATAAGAGACATCTCTATGTTTGAATGGTTATGGCGAACGCCGGAAGGCACGACCCTTTCTGAAAGGCCGGTTGCGCAATGGACACTGGCTTTCAACTACGCCTTCGGGGGTCTTTCTGTGCAAGGATACCATGTTGTTAACGTGGCGATTCACATGGCCTCTGCTGTTCTTCTCTTTCTTCTGATCCGCCATGTTGCTTTGTGCGTTCCGGCATGCAGAGAGAAGCCCTGGCGCGTTTCGTGGGCGGCATTCGCGGCGGCAATATGGTGGGCGGTTCATCCGCTGCAGACGCAGGCTGTCACCTATATTATTCAGCGCACAGAAGCGCTTGCCGCAATGTTCTATCTTGCAACGCTTTACTTTGCGGCGCGGAGCCGATCGGGGAATCGCGCTTATCTATGGGGCGGCCTTTCTGTTGTTGTGTGCCTTCTTGGAATAGGAGCCAAGGAGATTGTCGTGTCCGCTCCCGCGGCAGTTATGCTTTATGACTGGGTGTTTGGAGCCAAGACCTTCAAAGAGACCTTCAGGGAACGGAAGATCCTTTATGTGGCCCTCTTCATGTGTTGGATTCCAGCATTATGGCGGCTGTTGCGCGGTTCAGGCGCCTCAAGGCTGCTTGAACACAGCACGGTTTCCAGTCTTGAGTATTTTTTTATCCAGACAAGAGTAATACCGCATTACCTCAGGCTCGCGGTTCTGCCGCTGAGCCAGGTTTTCGACTATTATGACTGGCAGGTCCCGCGGGCGGGGTTATCTATGGCGGTTTCGATCGCTTTACTGGGAGGCGTTTTAGTTTTCGGCCTTTATGCAGCCTTCAGGCGCAGGTGGTTCGGGTTTCCGATAGTCTTGTTTTTCATGCTACTTGCTCCAACATCCAGTTTTCTTCCCCTGCTTACACATGCGGCGGAGCACCGGATGTATCTTGCGCTTGCTCCTGTCCTTTTTATGCTGGTTTGCTCGACATCCGCTCTGGTCGAATACGCGAGTCTCCGGCTTCCTTCCCGCTTTGGTTTGAGCAGGCGGGCTGCTCCGCTTTTGACGCTTTTTCTTGCGGCGATAGTCTTATGGCACGGCGCTCTGGCTCATTCTCGAAACAGGGTCTATCATTCCGAAGCATCCATTTGGCGCGATACACTTGAAAAAAGGCCGAGCAATCCGAGAGCCTGCCTTGCGCTTGGCGAATGTCTGCTGCGGGAAGGCAAAGTCAGAGAAGGGATCTTGTTAATGAAAAGGTCCCTTGAGATCGGCCATCATTCGAGGGTCCAACCCGGCGCGCACCATAATCTTGGCAATGTGTATTTCGACCTCGGAAAAAACAAAGCAGCGGTGAGCCAATACACCGAGGCGCTCAAGGGGCTTGGCATCACGCCGGATATCGAGGCGGCGTATGTAAACAGGTCTCTTGCGCATATGAAGATGAAGCAGTACCGCAAGGCGGTCGAGGATCAAGAAAAAGCCATGCGGTTCTTTGCGGATGACCCGGTTTTGCGAGTGCAGCACGCCTATGCGCTGACTCATCTGGGTCGTTTTGATGAGGCCCGCCGACACGCGGCGCGCGCATCGAAACTGGGGCATGGCGTTCCTTCTGATCTTGCGAATCGAATCAATAAAGGCCTCGAAGATTCAGAACAATGAAAACTCCAGGCCGGCCGGGGAACTGTTCGCGGCGGCATGAAAATAACAGAAAATTAAATGTCTCCTCATGGAAGTTGAATAGGCATAGGTTAGATCTATCTCCCAAAGCTATGAAAAGAACCCGGGTCTCCCGGATCAGAATTAACGATAGAATAGGAATACTCTCATAGAATTTATACACAGGAAACGCAGGATTTTCAGCAGATGGCAGAAGATACCGCAGGGATTTTATGAGATATGCGGCTCAGTGTCAGGGCGGAACTCAAGCTGGGACACTTTAAGCCGATTGATGAAAATGAGAAGAGGAAGGAGGTGATGAGGAATTTGCAGTGGCTACATGGAACTAGAAAGGGAGCTCGGACGGTTGTTGCCACAAACCTGAGATCCGCCCGTAAGCGGCTCGCAATCCGAACTCCCCGCAAGAGATGCTAGGCAATAGAAGTTAGATTGTCAATAGGTTGAAATAGGAGAGATGAGAATGAACTTAGATAAGAAACTGATTGCAGCAATGTTTGCCATGGCTGTATCGGTCGCGGGCATCAGCGCATATGGCGCCGACATCTATCTAAACGATGGCGATGATGTGACGACGGACACAACATGGACGAGCGATAACGTGTACTGGCTTAACGACGCCATTTACGTCATGAACCAGGCTACACTCACGATAGAAGCTGGGACTTTGATCCGGGGCGATCAGGCGACAAGCGGTACTGACTGGCCTGGAGCGCTTATTGTGTCTCAGGGCGCAAAGATCAAAGCTATGGGCACAGCCAGTGAGCCGATTGTGATGACGGGCTTTGACGACGACCACGTTCTTCCACCGAACTATGCGGCGGGAACGTCTCCGTGGTCGGATAGGAACAACAAGAAGACCTCACAGTGGGGCGGCTTGATCGTTCTTGGCAAAGCTAATGTGACTCATTCCAGTCCGGGCCCTTACTATATAGAAGGTCTTCCGGCTGAAGCGAAGTCTCAGTATGGCGGCGCTGATGATGACGATGACAGCGGTGAGCTGCATTACATTGACATACGCTACGGCGGATATGCGCTTCAGCAGTCTGAAGAGATCAATGGTCTCACCATGGGCGCAGTCGGACGCGGCACGGAGATAGATCACATTTCTGTGACACAGAACAGCGATGATGGTTATGAATGGTTTGGCGGCACTGTCAACACGAAATACCTTGTCTCATGGGGCAATGCTGATGATTCGTTCGACTGGGATGAAGGCTATCGCGGGAAGGGACAGTTCTGGCTGGGCGTAAAAAGCTTTGTTGATGGCGACTTTGCTGAAATGAACCCTTCAGACCACCTTTGCGAACTTGATGGCGCAGGCGGTGACGATGCTGAAACGCCAGCATCCGTTCCAACTATCTACAACGCCACGTTTGTGGGACTTGGCGGTCCTGGCAGAGATAATCCATCGGGACACGACGACCTTAATCTGCTGTTCCGTGACGGCGGCGGCGGTCGCTTCTACAACAGCATGTTCCTCGACTTCGGCGGCGCGGTTGCCCTCATTGAAGGTAACCTGAATGACGCCGACGATTTCGACTCAGCCGACAAAACTCAGCAGACATACGTCCGCGACGCTGACGGGTACTATACCCACAACGTTGGCGGCAAGAAGCTGGAAGTTAAGAACTCGGTGATCTGGAATGTCGAATATCCGGACGCCAAGAGTTGCACCGGCGGAACGGCTGTTGCATGGTTTGATCCCGACGACGAGTGGGGCGCAGACCACGACAAAGACCACCTTGGCGCGGAAGACGGCTATTCGCTGCTGGGCGAAGGAATGTTCAACCTGGATCTCGGGAACAGCCCGTTCGAGCTTCCGATCAAGCAGCTTGATCGCGAAACTGACGCTGACTGGGGCGGATATAAGCCTGTCTCAGCCCTTGATCCACGCATTAAGGATTCGCGGTATATCAGCGCGGCTATCCCGGTTGACGCGATGGACAAGGAGCCGGCCGAACCCAAGTTCTTCTATGAGCATGTTGGGTTCCAGGGAGCCATGCACAAGTACAACTGGGCCGACTGGACTCTGCCCGCGAGGCAGGGCATGCTTGTAACCAGCGGCGTGACCGCAGATGATTACAGCGCTTGGAATACAGCTGTTACGGCTGATATAACAAAGAACGGCGACATGGTATCGGTCAGCGTTGATCTGGCTGATGATGTTTTCGAAGGACAGATGGCTGAATACTGGATCTACTACGAGAGATCCGATGACGGACGCCTCTATTTCTACGACTTCGAAGACGGCGACTGGCACTTCAGAGGCATACGGTCCACGACCATGGCTCTGGGTGATGTGGAGTTCAAGGACATTCTGAATGTCAATTCTCCTGACGCTGATGGCGGCGTGTTATCCGCGATACCTGGCGACTCTACGATCTATGTCCAGATCGACGCCAGGCCGAACGGACTAAAGGACTACCCGAGGTTTGAAAATGTGACCGCAACTATCAATTCATTGTAAAGGATTGGCGCGAGCGGTGGCATTGGATTGCCACGAGAAAACGATATTCGGCGGCGGGGCCTGGCTCCGTCGCCGAATCGTTATTTTGCTTTATGAGATATTTGCTTTTCAGTAAACCGTCTGTTTTACATTACGGGTTCATGGCCGTCCTTTGGGCGGCAGGAACTGTCTATGACCAGAGCCAGGAAATCCGGAGTGCGCGGATCGGCGCGGATGTCTCCGCGGAGAGCGCCGATCCGGATGGTCCGGGACTTGAGTCACCGCGCGGTCATCGGGAAGTTAAACAGGGAAAGCGCCGACATGAGCGGGATGAACAATCCCTTAGAGCGCGAGAGAAAAGCTGGCAGCCCCAGACCGTCAACAGGCGCTCCCCAAATCTCGGTCCAGGGGCGGGGCAGCTTCAGTCGGAAGAAGAGAGGATACAAAGGGAACTGGAAGAACACCGCAAGGAAGCAAGGGCAATCGAGGAGCTTGCGATTGCGGAATTTGATGCGGCTTCCAAGCGAGATGAAAGACGCAGACTACAGAAAAAGGCTGCGATAATCAGGGCAGCCGGCCAGTCCGATGCGGAAGAAAGCAGCCCCGGCCGGAACAAGGAAGCTCGAAGCGGACTGACCTCAGGCAGCGGCTGGTCAGGCAATCCAGGCAGAAGGCAGGAACCGAGAGAACAGCGCAAGGTTTTAGAGAGAGGGGAAGGAGACGATCGGGAAGGAGAAGAGCGAGAAGGCGATCCTGGTTTTGGGGAGGCGGAATCTGATATTGAGGGCGGTTATGCCGTTGAGGACAAGGAGAGCGAAGAAAATGAGGATGGTGAATCAGGCCCTTCTTATGCGGGGAGCCGGCGCTATATGCCGCCCAGCGGTGATGACAATTTACTCGATGGATCGCAAGCCGGCTCTGGCTCTGATTCGGAAGAAGGCTGGGGCCGGACAGGAGATGGCGAGGGCGGAAACGAAACCTATCTTCTGGAAGAGCACAATAAATTCAGTGTCAGTTCGGAGGTGGGGAACGTGGCGCCGGCAGTAGGGGAGCACCTGATTCTTGAGGGTTACAAGGTAATTGCGCGGGTCAAGTACGATGTCGAGCAGCAAGGCAACACCAGGCGCCGATGCATTGGATGGACAGGAACAGGCGACGTTCCCCGGACAGGGGATAAAAATTCAGTCACATTTAGGATATTCCAGGACTCATCAATCACATGGAACTGGACAAAGGAGTACCTGCTTGACGCCAGTGTTTCAGGATCAGGTTCGGTAGATACCGCAGACAGGTGGCGCGAGCCCGGCGCCATGGCGCAAATAACCGCTATACCTTCCCATGGCTGGCTTTTCTCGTGCTGGGCCGGCGATGTTGCGTCCGAGTCTAATCCTTTGTCTGTCAGGATGAACCGTCCTCTTGAGGTAACTGCGGTTTTCGAGGAAGAACGGCGCCATGATGGCGACATCATGCCTGAGCCCATCTATATCACTACCAACGCTGTCTGGGGCAGCGATCGGACCCACTACCTTACAGCGCCTGTAATAGTTGACAATGAAGCGACTCTTACTATTGAGCCAGGCGCGCTGGTTCGATCTGAACCTGCAGGATCTCTAATAATATCACGAGGCTCGAAGATTATGGCGATTGGCACAAGGGATGAGCCTATTGTAATGACAGACCTTGATGACAATCATATGGTAGGCGCCCATCCTTCAGCCGGAACCTACCCTTACAATTTGCCAAACAATGGAATTGGGGGCCGTTGGGGCGGGTTGATTCTGCTTGGAAATGCCTTTGTTACTACGGACGCCGGAGAACCTGATGTCTATTCGCCCGACCCATCGCTTGAGCTTGAGTTGGACGGATACGAGGAGATGGGCGCGTTTTACGGGGGAGGCGATGACAATGACGGATCTGGCGAGTTGCGTTTTGTATCGATCCGATATGCCGGACTTGCGCCGGACGGGAAGGGCCGGGCGCCGGGGTTGACTCTCGCGGGGCTGGGCAGAAACACGACGCTTGAAAACATTGAAGTCTTCCAGTGTGCGGGGGACGGATTCAGCTTTCTGGGAGGAACTGTCGGGTCGAAGTATCTGCAGTCGTGGTTGGCCGGCGGAGATGCTTTCCAGTGGAATTACGGTTACAGAGGGAAAGGCCAGTTCTGGTTTGGTCTGCAAGGCGCGCTTTCGTCGATAGACGAAGTTTCCGACAAGGCCTGCGACATGCGCGGCGGGCCGGGCCAGGCCCTTCTTTCCTCATGCCCCACTATACATAACGCAACATTCATAGGGCTCGGCGCGGGCTCGGGGAATCACGGGAATGCATGTCTTCATTTTTCAGATGGATCAGGCGGGCGCTTTAGAAACATAATAGCCATGGACTTCGGCGGCGCCGTCGCCCTCATAGAAGGAAGCCCTTCGAACAGCGTCTATGATGCGGCAGACAACTGTTACAACCACTACTTTCATGATCCCCTTTACTCTCATGTCTATGCGGGCTCGCGGATACTGGAAATTGAAGGGAGCTTCTTATGGAACTTCGGATTCGGAAATGCGAAGGGACTGCCGCTGGACTCGCCTCTTGCCGTCGAGTGGGGCGCCAAATATGACGCCCGGGGTCCGTACCATGGAGTTGAGAATGGATTTGACCTGATTGGCTCCGGAGTCATGAACTCTTACGAAGCCGGATCAGCAGAGAGCTTTGGTCCTTTGGAGCAAATAGAATTTTGCAGGCAGCCTATTTCCATCGACGGCAATAATGTGTATCCGGTTTCGTACATTGATCCTCGGATAAGGGATCGTCGGTATATAAAGGCTGGATGGCGAGCTTCTGCCGTTGATGACTTCTTTAGTCCTGTCTGCTTCCAGGGGGCCTTTCACAAGTATAACTGGGCAGACTGGACGACTGCGGCGAAGCTTGGGATTCTTGCAACGGAGGGGATTGAATCTGGAGACTATGAACTGAACAATCCTGACTACTTCGACATGGAGATAAGCCTGGATTCAAACCTTATGTCCTTTACTGTTGATATTGACTCAGTCTTAGAAGGCGCTCTGGTGGAGCTATTTGTTTTCTACAGACGCTCCGACGATGGCAAGTTGTATTTTTACGATTTCGCAAAGGGAAAGTGGCATTACGGCGGCACGAGGTCCAAGTCCATGGCGTTAAGCGATCTGGATCTTCGGGATATTCTTGATGTATCCGCGCCCTATGCCGACGAGGGGATGGGCAACGCGCCACTGCCCCCGGACTCTGTGGTGTATATGTGGGTTGACTTGCGTCCGAACGGGTTGTGTGACTATCCGAGTCTGGGCGCTAAGCATGTCAGGGTCGGAGATTTTTAATCTCTGTCGGCTTTTCATGCATCTGGAACTGAGACGCTATGGGAGAAGCGCAACTTGCGGCGGGGGGGTCATTATGGCGAAGAGAATAATTTTTACGTGCGGAGCTCGACCTAATTTCATGAAGGTCGCGCCAATGCTTCACGCCTGTAAACAGGGTCCGGCGTTGGAGACTATGCTGGTTCACACTGGGCAACATTATGATCAAAGAATGAGCAGGCTTTTTTTTGAGGAACTGGAGATCCCCAAACCTGACATCAATCTTGGCGTCGGTTCCGGAAGCCGCACAAAGCAGATAGCGGAAATCATGAGACGTTTTGAGCCGGTCGCCACGAGATATCGGCCTGACTTTGTTGTTGTTGTGGGCGATGTGAACAGCGCGATAGCCTGCGCCCTGGTTGCATCCATGACTGGGATTCGGCTGATTCATGTTGAAGCCGGTCTGAGGAGTTTTGACAGGACCATGCCCGAGGAGGTTAACAGAGTTCTGATCGACAGCATAAGCGATGCGCTTTTTGTCACTGAAGAGTCGGGCCTGCGGAATCTCAAAAAAGAAGGCATATCTGACGATAAGGTTCATTTTGTAGGCAACGTAATGATTGACACGCTCCTGGCCAACCGCGAAAAAGCGGCCTCATCACGCATACTCGCGGAGGTTGGACTTGGCAAGGCCGGTTACGGCGTAGTTACGTTGCATCGTCCCTGCAATGTGGATGACAGGCGCAATGTTGAAAGGATAATTCTTGCTCTCGAGGAGATCGTGAAAGAAATTCCCCTGGTCTTTCCTGTCCATCCCGGAACTCGGCGTAGGCTTGGACGCATGGGGTTGCTTGAGCGTTTTCAGAAGTTGGCAAATATGAACTTGGTTGAGCCTTTGGGATACTTGGACTTTCTTCATCTTATGAGCGAAAGCGCATTTGTTATGACTGATTCCGGCGGAATTCAAGAAGAGACCACGATCCTGCGGAAGCCATGCATTACCCTTCGGGACAGCACTGAGCGGCCAGTGACAGTCACCCATGGCACAAACTTGCTTGTTGGTTGTGACAAGGCTGAAATCCTGCGCAAATTCAGCGCGTTGAGGGAGGGTGGATACCAGGTCAGTGGCAGTATTCCTGAGAAATGGGACGGTAAAGCGGCGGAAAGGATTGTCAGAACCATAAATGGTCTTTGAGGTCTCAGATGCCTGGTCTGGAATATGGACATGAGGAGAATCGCGAAATGTCGGCAACGGCTATGAACAGGAAATGTCTCGAATTGAATCCTGGCGAGGGAAGGCAGTTCTTTATCCTTGGCGCACAGCGGTCTGGAACCACCATGCTTAGGCTCATGTTGGACCGGCATTCGCGGATAGCTGTGCCTTTTGAAAGTTTTGTGCTGATAGATTTTTTTCGCCGCCTTTCGGACTACGGCGACCTTGAGAACAAGGAGAACCGGCTTTGCCTGCTGAAAGATCTGTTGAATTCAAAAGGGATTGGCGAGTGGAACCCAAAAGTCAGCCAGGATATGATTGATATTGATCAATGCCGGACATATGCGGATCTGGTTGCCGCGGTTTACACGGCATACGCAAGACTCGAAGGCAAGGCAATCTGGGGCGACAAGACTCCTGAGTACACCTTGGATTTTGATGTTCTCAACAAGCTGTTTCCGCGCTGCAGGTTTGTTCATCTTATAAGAGATGGCAGGGATGTCGCTCTGTCGCTGGCAAAAATGCCATGGGGCAAACCGGATTTTATTTCTGCTCTTGAATATTGGCGTGAAGTTGTCGGCTGGGCGCGAAAGATGGGACGGATGCTTCCTTCCGGCAGGTACATTGAGACGCGGTATGAAGACTTGGTAATGCAGCCGGAAGCAAGCCTGGAAAGGATATGCAGTTTTCTTGAACTGGATTTCGAGCAAAGTATGCTGGATTTTTCGCCCGGCGCCGATTGCAACAAGATGCCTGGACGTTCAAAGCAATTCCATAAAAACCTGTGTGGAGGGCTGAACCCTCAACTTGTCCACAGGTGGCAGACTGATCTCTGCCGGGCGGATCAGGGATTGGCCTGGGGAATAGCCGGCAAGCTGCTGGGTAGTCTTGAGTATCCAATGGGCTGCGCCGATGTCTGCGCTGTCGCAAAATGTCTAAGGCGCGGCATTCATTTCTCGCGGAGAACGACAACCATCTTCTTAAACAAGTCCAGGGCAAATTCCTGGAAAATGAGACAGGAGAGCGTTTGCGATCCTGCGTTGATTAAATGGGTATAGCGCACAAAAGCCTGTTGATCTTCTCAAACCGTGTTGTTACCGCGCTTTTCCCGGTAATCATGGCCGCCATTCTGGCGCGCATGATAGACATGGCCACTTTTGGCGTTTACAGGCAGGTAACTGCGATAGGCCTTTTTTTTTCCAGCATATTCTGTCTAAATCTGGACCAGAGCCTGTATTACTTCATGCCAAGATTGCCCCGGGCCGAGCGCCGCAACTTCATGCTCCAGACCATTCTTCAGGCGGCAGTTTTTGGCTTCTGCGCCGCCGGGATCATGTGGCTGAGCGCTGGAAAAATAGCCAGCCATTTCGCGCAAGACGCTTCACTTGAAGCTCCTCTTAAAGCTTACAGCCTTTTCGTTTTGTTCCATATAGTAGCCATTCAGATCCCGGCTGCCCTGATAAGCATGGACAGGGCGCTTGCCGCGGGTGTTTTCAAGATAACCGAAGGAGCCGTTCGTTGTGGAGTTGTGCTCCTTGCTTTTTCCCTCGGCCATACTTTGGCTGAGGTAATGCGGGCCGCTGCTTTCACGATGGCGGCGGCATCAGTTGGAGGCTTGGTTGCGTTGTTCATCTGCACGCGCGGCCCTGTTGTCGGCATCTCTTTGAAATCCGTTCGTGAACAGGCTCTGTATATTATTCCGCTGGCGGTTGCGGCGCTGGCGGGCATACTCAGCATGCAGATAGACAAATGGGTTGTTATGCGGTTTTTCAGCCCAGAGCAGTACGCCGCGTTCTCGGTCGGGGCAATTCAGATTCCGATGGTGATGTTAGTTGCCTCCAGTCTCATGCATGCGATGATGCCCAGAATTGTAAGGTTGTGCGCAGAGGGTGACCGACTCGCGGCTCTGGCTTTGTGGCACAAGGGAGTAAGAAAAGCAGCGTTGGTTTTATTCCCGGTCTTTGTGTGCATGTTGTTTTTGAGCGGCGATATAATCGAAATTCTTTTCGGAGCGCAGTACATAGAGGCGGCGGGACCGTTTGTTGTATATCTTGCGCTCATACCTCTAAGAGTTGCCGTCTACAGCACAATTTTGCGGGCTGCGGGCAAAACGCGACCGGTGTTTACCGCTGCAATAATGTCAGTATTGCTGAACATAGTTCTGAGCTGCTCGCTTGTAATGGTTTTCAGAGGAACCTACATGGCTTTTTTGTCTCCGGCCCTTGCCACTGTCGCATCAATTTTTGTCAGCGCTCTGTACCAGTTGGTTGCGGTTGGCAAAACAGCTGGCGTAAGCTTTTCCGGCGCTTTTCCGTGGAGAAGACTCGGCGGACTCATGGCTTGCGCCGTAATTTGCGCTGCGGCGATGATACCTTCCCGCGTTATCTTTAATCAGGCGTCTTGGAGAGTCTTGGGTGGAACCGTGGCATATGCGCTTTGTTATGTGGCATTGATCAGCAAGCTGCGCATACTGGAGAAGCCGGAGCTTCAGATTTTGATTCATTGCGTCGCGAATCTCCGCAGGTCTGTTGCCGGACGGTTTGGGCGACATTTTGCCCGGAGACTTTTCCTAACGCGCGAATAACAAGGGTCTAACACCATCCATATGCTGAACCGATAAATTTGGACTTAACGATACACATTCATAGGGAAAGGATTGGTGCAAAATGTTAAGTCTGAACAAGTCTAGATATGGTGCGATTTCTTTGAGTGCGGCTATTCTTGCGGCGTCTATTCCAGTTCTAATGGTGGCCGGGTGCGGCAAAGAACAGAACTCTGTTCCTCTAGAGTACGGGTGGGGGTATGCCTGCGCAATAACAAATGACGCCAAAGACAGGGCCAGGAGACAACAGGATGTGGCCCTTGCATATCTTGATTATGGAAATATCGACAGAAGCATAGAGATGGGCAAACAGATTGAAAACTGGCGCAAGGCCGTGGTCATGGGAAAATCAGCCGGAAGGCTTGCCTTTAAAGGACGTGACAGCGAAGCCGAACGGTTGATCAATCAGGCAAAACGATTCATATTTGCTCAAACTGAAACTGACGACTGGCGCCGGTCGAGGGCGCTGATGCACATATCAGAGGCGCAAGCATATCTTGGACAGCATGAGGAGCTTGCGTCCCTGGAAAAGGCTGTTCAGGGCGACGGCAACGAGTTTGGGCGAGTCAGGGCCAACTTGGCCCTGTTCCATGCCCTCCATGGAGATGCGGGAAAGGCGATGGAGCTAATGGATTCTGTCGCCGCGAATAGTCCATTGTATGATGAACTGATCTGGCGGATCAGGGGCTACCTAAGACTTGTTAAAACAGAAAGGCTGAGCGGCGAGCAGGAAAAGACTGCGATTGAACGGGCCTTCGATTCCGTGTCGAAAATGCCGGGAAACAAGAAACTGGATCTTATGCTTATGACGGCGGAGACTGCCTGGAATGTCGGCCTTGACGAAGATCACGGCTTTCTTAAAGCTGCGACCGGCGAGATAAGAGACTGCATGTTTCCTCCGAATATAAAGGCGCTGTTGATGGCCGAAGCCATGGTTGCCTGGGCTAAACGAGGGGAGAAGGATAAAGTTGCTGAATTGGCGGAACTGACGCGCAACCCCGAATTGTTTGAATCGCTGCTCACAACAGACGGATCAAGATTTTTCTCTCTTCTGGGTGAAGCGCGCCATATCGCTGGAAACCCGAGTGAAGCTTTGGGCCATTTCCGCAAAGCAATCGAGATAACAGAGAAGCAACCAAACATCAGGCCCCGGGCAATGGCCGCAGTGAGTGTATGTCTGTCCGCCCATAGGTGCGACTTCGATTTTGACAAGTTAAAGAAAGACATGGACCGTCTGGCTGAGGGATTGAATGCACAGGCATTGTAATGGATTTGTCCGCCAGAGTTTCCTGTTGATCATTCTCCTGTATGCCGGCCATTGTTTTTCCCAGGAGATTGCAGGCGGCATTAGGGGAGTTGTCTATGACAGAGAGTTCAAAGGGCCGGTTTCTGAAGCAACGGTGCGAGTGACGGAGTCTGGGCTTGAACGGAAGACTGATAGAAGCGGGCATTTTATGTTCGAGAGCGTTAAGCCTGGCTCGTATACATTGGTGGTGTCCAAAAGCGGATATGAGAGGCATATCAAATCTCAGGTTGTTGTTGTTCCCGGTTCACTTGCGGATGTGACCGTAAATCTCAGCGGAGAGTTCGTTGAAATGGAAGAATTTGTTGTTCGGGATCTTGGCATAGATGATACGGCAACCGAAGAAGGCCTGCTTGCGCTCAGGGAAGAAGCTTTTACATTTCAGGATTCAGTCAGCAGGGATCTGATGAGCAAGGCCGGGGCCGGGGATGCCGCCAGCGCGCTGAAACTGGTCACCGGCGCATCCATAGCGGAGGGCAAATACGCTACAGTGAGAGGTTTGAGTGATCGATACGTTGGAACTTCTGTGAACGGCATCAGGGTGCCTAGTTCGGACCCAAAAAAGCGGGCGGTTCAGATAGATATTTTCCCTTCTTCCATTATTGAGAACATGGCGGTGTACAAGACGTTTTCGCCAGATATACCGGGCGATTGGAGCGGCGGAGGGCTGGACATACAGACATTGAGCGTGCCTGATGAGCCTTTCCTCAATATTTCGATCTCAAAGGGAGTGAACAGCAAGTATACAGGAAAAGACGGTTTTCTGAGATACGAGGGCGGCGGAATTGGCGCATGGGGAAGGCAGATCAATATGCGGGAGCTTCCTGACGATGGCAAGCTTCCTTCTTACCATAGGGACGCCTTGCCTTCTCAGACAAAGTATAAAGTGGATTCTGGAAAATATAATCCTGACACCCCGCAGGCTGAGCAGTTTTATGCGGAGTCCCATGACGAGGAATACCGCAAGGCGTATGAAGAAACAAAGAAGATAGCTGATGTGATGGGGGTTAAACGCACAAAGATGCCGCAGGACTATGGAGTGAAAATCAGCGGAGGAAACACTGTCCCTCTGGTTGGCGATTCCAGTCTTGGTCTGGTGGGATCCTTTTCGTACAGCCGGAAGCACACCAGAAAGAAAAGCATCAGTAACAAGATGGAGTTCAATACGAGCGGCGGAGGAGTTGAAAGGCATGAAGAGGATGGCGTCGAGGAAACCGGCACCGAAGAGCTGCAGTGGAGCATGCTTGGGTCGGCATCGCTTTTGATGGGGCCGCATCATGATCTGACTCTGACTGCGCTTCGGGCTCGCACCGCGGAGGATAAGGCGCTGCTTGCCAGATCTGATACATACAACATCATTGATGTTGCGGCTGACGGAGCCGTTAACTCCACGAACATGCAGCACGATGTATGGGAAAAGCAGACTCTTCATTATGTGGAGCGATATGTGGATTCACTGCAGATTAGCGGCAATCATGAATGGCAAGAGTTTCCCAATGATCGCATAGGATTGGAGCTTGACTGGTTCGGTTCCTACAATGTCACGGAACAGGACGAGCCTAAATCACGACGCTTCAAAAACTACTATTATCCCATTCCGGGATCGAACACATGGGTTAAGAGATTTGCCAAAGGCGACAAGAATAACCCGTTGAGAAAAAGCGGAGACAGCAGTCAGAATCATTCGGACGCCATGATTCTGTGGAAGAGCACAAAGGAACATAACGCCCAGTTTGGGCTGGATCTTGGCTTCCCGTTTCTGCGCGCAACGCCAGATCTCAGGGCGCATTTCCGCGGGACGGGAGATCCGGTCTGGCCTGACAAGAAAGGGCGTTTTGACATAGGCGCCCGCTGGGATTTTACGAAGCGGTTTTTCCGACCTCACACTTACACGTTGATAAGCGGAGTGTCCACATGGCCGGAGGACAAATGGGCCACTGGAGACATTGGAAAGCCCGGAACTCCTTTTATGGACGGCCCTGTAAGCTCCGATACTCAACCGGTCAGCACGAGCGAGCCGCCGCCGCCCGGGAGTCAATGGGTCGACTACTTCCCCAATAATGGCACATGGTGGGTAGCGCCTTCTGGCAACCCTTTTGCTTCTGATGTCTGGCAGCTTAAACAGATCAACTGGAACTCGATGACATGGCGCGACGATGAGCATGGCAACTACCAGGGCGCTGGATTTGATGCGGCAAGAAAGGAATGGTTCGAGAACACTGAAGAAGGGCGCTTCTTTGATGAGGCGAATGACGCAGACGCCGACTCAAGCGACGATTCGTACTACATTGCGGAGAATAGAAATGAACTATGGACCGACCATTTCACTGGCGGGGACTACATTTATCTTGGTCCCTTCCAAAACCAGATCGGCCAACAGCTAGCTCCAGTGGGAGGGCAAATGACCGATGTCAGTTATGATGGTTATCAGTATCTTAATGCCGGCTACTGGAAAATCGAATTGCCAATGACAGAGCAGTTGACTTTTACCGGCGGAGCCCGCCTGGAGCTTACGGATATGACTATTAAACCGAGATCTTCGTCCGGGTCTTTCACATTTCCTAATCATCACACAAACAGTTCATATAACCAGGAGGGCGAGCTTGAAGAGTACACTTATAAGATCTCCCTTGGCCAGACATCGGATGAGAGCTATGTCAGCACCAACCGGATTGACGCCAGGTGGTTGCGCTCGGCCGGCTTGTCATATGAAGTGATTCCTAACATGAAGATCAAATATAACTGGAGCGAGACGATGGCGAGGCCTACTTTCAGAGAGCTTTCTCCTGTAATCGACTTTGACTGGAGCGAAGACCGTCCTTTTATGGGATACACCGGACTCAACATTGTTGAAGTCAGGAACAAGGACTTCAGATGGGAATGGTTCAGAAAGCCCGGCGAGGTGCTTGCGTTAAGCTGGTTCGAGAAAGAAATCAGCGACCCCATAGAATGGTTTGCATTTCCTGCACAGGGACTGAGATTCCGGAGTCCAGTTAATTTTCCAGAGGGCGAAGTCAGCGGGTGGGAGTATGAAGCGCGCTTCCTGTTCGAAAAACCGCTTGGACTGCCAGGCATTCTCACATTAGGAGGAAATTATACTCGAATAGACGCGCGGGTAAGAATGCCGTTTGGACTCGCCACCCAGTTAGAGAATCGCCAGGTATACTGGATTGATCGGGAAGAAGAACTGACCGAGGCAATTGAGCATGTGATAGAGAAGACAGATGAAACAGAGGCGAGTCTCAAGGCCTCTGATCCCGGTGAAGGCGAGCCGCTTTATTACGAGGCGGAGCGAGGCTGGCCATTGTCGCTCGGTCAGTGGCGAAGAATGATAAATCAACCCCAGGAGATATATAACATCTACGCAACCTATGACATTGAGGAATGGGGCGCAACGGCGAGCATATTCGCGAATGTTGTCGGTGACACGCTTCTGGAAGGACCGTCCATAAGCACTTCGCAAAGCGGCGGTGACACAGGTTATCCTTCCATATGGAAGGATGGCGTGTCCACCATCAGTTTAAGTCTATCTAAAAAGCTCGGCGATCGCTGGGAAGTCGGTTTCAAAGCTCAGAATATCAACGATCCGGTTATTACTGAAGAATACAGGTGGCCGGACTTCAGCGATGATGGAAAAATCTTGAAAAAGGTCAAAGAGCGTTATCAAAAAGGAGTGAGTTACTCGGTAAGCTTGGGGTGTAGCTGGTAGTTAAAAGGAGGTAGATGAGATGAGAATTTCGAAATGGAACGCAGCAGCGTTTTTTTCGATCGTGTTGACGACAGGAGTTGCCTTTGGGGAAGAAGGATTCGATCGCACGGTTCTTGAGAAATGGATTAAAACCAGGCAAATGATCTCGATGGAAAAGAACGAATGGCGCGTGGCAAGGCAGATGCTCCAAGACAGAGTAAAACTGATGGGTCGTGAAATTGAGATTTACAGCAACAAGACAACCAAGGCCAGAAATGACGTCGGGGAAGCCGACGAGCAACTGGAGAAAATGACGAATAGGAACAAGGAGTTGAAATCCGCGACTGCCGGACTCTCGGATACCGCAGTGTCGCTGGAAAAACGGATAAGGGATCTGCTGGCAAGGTCGCCTCCGCCAATAAAAGACAAGGTTGTTCCGCTAACATCCCAGATGCCACCGAATCCAGACGATACGGATATGGCTTTGTCAGAGAGATTCCAGAACGTAATAGGAATTCTTAACGAAATGAACAAATTTGCCGGTGTTATCACCGAGGCGACGGAAGTCAGGGATCTTTCTGACAAGTCCCAGGCCGAGGTGACAGTTCTCTACCTTGGTTTTGGGCAGGCGTACTATTGCAACCGGAAAAGGGGTCTTGCCGGAATCGGTCTGCCGGCGGAGAAAGGGTGGGCATGGCAGCAGAAAAATGACATTGCGGGACGGGTTGCGGACACAATCGCTATCTATCGCAATGAGAAAACCGCGTCATATGTTCTTCTGCCAGTTCCTCCGGGGAGCAAGGGGATAGTTGCGGAGACGAAGTCATTAAGGAACCTTTCAGCAAAAGAGACGGAGAAATAGTGCGCTGGTACAAAATTACAACAACATTTGGCCTGTTTATAGCGATGAACATATTTGCGGTCGCGCAGGAAAGCAATGCTACTGAAAAACTTCGGGGCAAACTGGAAGCCAGCCAGAAGGAGCTTGCAGGGATACGCGAGAAGATAGCAGACGAGAAGATTCCTCTAGTAAAAAAACTGCATCAGATGGAGATCTCGCTCATAGAAGCCAGAGATGAATACGAGGATGTTAAGCGCCAGCTTGATCGCAGAAACCTGGACATGAATAATTTTCGCTCACAGATCAAGGCGCGTGAAGAGGAAAGATCATATCTTTCAAGCCTTTTGACTGAATACGTGAGAAGCCTGGAAACGCGTCTGCATATTTGTGAGATCAACCGCTACAAGGCTGCCATTGAAGAGGCGAAACTGGCTCCGCAGAACAGCGAACTGGCTCCATCGGAAATATTTGCCAAGCAGGCAGGCATGGTGAAGATCAGCCTGGAAAGATTGGAGGAACTTTGTGGCGGAATAAGGTTCAGGGGGCGCGCGGCATCAGGCGAAGGCCTGGTCAAGAAAGGCGTCTTCCTTTTCTTTGGTCCTGTCGCGTATTTTGCTTCTGATGACGGGGAATTGGCCGGAATAGTGGAACAGAAGCTTGGGTCGATGGAACCGTCTGTAAGCGCCTACGCCGACCCTGGCTTTACGGACATGACAATAAAGCTGGCTCGGGACGCGGAAGGGATGATGCCTTTTGACGGCACCCTGGGAAATGCGCGTAGAGTTGAGGAAACTCGCGAGACAGTTGCCGAGCACATTGAAAAGGGCGGGTTTATGATGTACCCGATAATGGCCGTGGCGGCTATTACCTTCATTTACAGCATTTTTAAGCTTATCAATCTGCTTATACTGCAATTCAAGACGCCTTCAGAGGGATGCGTCAAACGTCTGCTGACCGCAGTCGGAAACTGCGAGGATGAAAAAGCCATGCGGATTGGGTCCAAGCTCAAAGGGCCTATAGGTAGAATGCTCATCGCGGGCATGGATCATAGGAAGGATCCGAAGGATCTTATAGAGGAGACGATGTATGAGAAAATGTTGGAGACCAGGCACAAGCTGAAGGGATTGATCCCGTTTGTAGCCGTTGCCGCCGCCGCGGCTCCGCTTATGGGCCTTCTGGGAACAGTGCTTGGGATTATCAACACTTTCAAAATGCTAACCGTATTCGGATCAGGCGATGTCAAGCAGCTTTCCGGGGGCATTTCCGAAGCCCTTATCACTACAGAGGCCGGGCTGATACTTGCCATCCCGGCGCTTGCGTCTCATGCGGTCCTTTCGTGGCTAACAAAAGGGTATACAGACAAGATGGAGAAAGCCGCGACAGCTTTCCTTACGGCAGTTCAGAGATCCTGTAAGAATGGGGAAGAGGCGGTCCGGGTCGTGGGAGGAGAGCCGAAAGAAGAAACCAACATTCCGCATGGTTGTCAGTCGTCTTGCGAGGATGGACAGGCATGAGAAGATTCAGACAATTTGATGAAACAAGCGAAGCGGGCGTTGACATTTCGCCTCTTATTGATTGTGTGTTTATTCTGCTGATCTTTTTTATTGTTACCACCACTTTTGTGGAAGAGACTGGAGTGGATGTAGACAAGCCACAGGCCGCATCGTCGGTTCAGCTCAAAAAAAACAGCATTCTTCTGGCAATTACGTCAAGCGGATCTGTGGTTTACGGAGGATCGGAGATTGGCGTTGGCGGAGTGCGGCCTCTGGTGAAGCGAACACTGGCCAGAGAAAATGTGCCGGTCATTATCCAGGCTGACCGCTCGGTTAATTCAGGGTTGCTGGTTAGAGTCGTGGACGAAGCGAAACTGGCCGGAGCTACTAAGGTAAGCATTGCGACCTTGAAACAGAAGGGGTAAAAATGGCTGAGGCGCTGTCGCGAATTTTTCATTTCCTGTGGAAGCTCGCTCAGAATCTTTTCTGTCTTGTTGTGGCTATAATGCTCTCGATTGGAGTTTTTGTTCTATTGCCGGTGATGCAGAAAATATCGGAGCCGCCAGGCGAGGAAATGGAAGTAAGAACTGTTTCCGTTGCTAGTCTTGAGCCTCCGCCTCCTCCGCCGGTGGAAGAACAGCGTAAAGATGAACCCGAAGATAAGCCGCCGCCGGAAATAGCCGACGACGCTCCGCCTCTGGATCTTTCGCAGCTTGAGCTCGCGTTGAATCCTGGAATGGGAGGCGGGATGGGTGGCGATTTCGAGGCGGATCTGTCTGTGTCACTGAAAGAAAAGGCCGGAGGAGCCAGCGACGCCATTTTTTCGATGGCCGAGCTTGATCAAAAGCCGAGAGCCATCTACCAGCCGGCGCCGCAGTATCCATCAGAACTGAAAGGTCGGCGGATACAAGGGACGGTGCATGTGATATTTTTGGTCAACAGGAACGGGAGGGTTGTAAATCCAATCGTGCAGAAAGCCACGCATCCTGCTTTTAGTGAAGCTGCGTTGCAGGCCTTGAGACGATGGCGCTTTGAGCCGGGGAAGAGAAAAGGGAAACCGGTCAGATTTAAGATGCGGGTTCCGATAACGTTTATGAAAGGATCGACATGAAATATCTCAGAATCTGTGGATGCGCGGTGACTGTCTCGCTTGCGCTGTATTCTAACGTTTACGCATCGAATCAGGAGGAGGAAGCGTCAACGTCGCTTGATCTCTGGGATGACCCTGTGTTTCAGAGAAGGTTTATGGGTTCGTACGGCATGAAGTCCGAAGTTGAACCTGACGTTACCTCCGTCGAAAAAGAGCAGATGGAAGAGGTCATGGTTTTGATGAGCGGCGAACAAGACATGGATAGAGCTCGAGTCAAATTGCATGGTCTGGCGAAGCCTTCCGCAAGCGCTGTGTTTGACTTCACCCTGGCCAATATCTATTTTCAGCAAGACGATTATGAAGCAGCTACTAATTGGTTTGTCAGCGCCATCGGGAAATTTCCCTCATTCCAGCGGGCGCACAAGAATCTTGGCCTGGTATATGTAAGGATGGGAAAGCATAAAAAGGCTGCCGGCCCGCTTACCAAGGCTATCGAATTTGGCGCCAACGATGGTTTGACTTTCGGCTTGCTGGGTTTTGCAAATCTTTCGGCAGGCCGACACACCGCCGCTGAAGGAGCATACAGGCAGGCGATTATGTTGCAGCCTGAAACCCTGGATTGGCGGCTAGGGCTTGCCCGGACTCTTTTCAGGCAGGAGCGGCACGCGGAGGCAGCGACGCTTTGTTCGGAGCTTATTGACTTGCATCCAGACCGGGCTGAATACTGGATGCTTCAGGCGAACGCATATCTGGGTTTGGGAAAACCCATGAAAGCCGCCGAGAACTATGAGTATCTTGATTTAAGCGGGAATTCGACCAGCCGATCTCTTACACTGCTTGGCGACATCTATGTAAATCAGAAGCTGATGGATCTTGCCGCTCATGCCTACATCAGAGCAATGGAACGAGGGAACGAGCAGGCTGATCCATCAGGATTTATACGCAACGCCGAGGTTCTTGTGGCAAGGGGAGCCTATGAAGAAGGCGAAGAAGTTATAAAGGCAATGACAAAATTGCGCGCGGACAACCTTGGCAAGGAACAGCGCATAAGGCTGCTTAAGCTGCAGACAAAACTGGCGGCTGCCCGTGGCGCGGCGGTAGGCGAGCAGGTGGAACTGCTTCAGAGCATAATCAACCTTGATCCACTAGACGGCGATTCCCTCATTATGCTTGGCGAGCACTACGCCAGGGAGGGGCAACTTGAGAAAGCCATATTCTACTTTGAAAGGGCCGAGGGTATTGATGAATACAACGCTAAAGCAAGCTTGAAGCACGCTCAGGCCCTTATCAGGGCAGAGCGTTACAGGGATGCTTTGCCGCTGCTGAAAAAGGCGCAGGAACGGAATCCCAGGGAAGATGTAGCCGAGTATATCAGGCAATTGGAGCGGCTTTCGAATCTTGAAAACTAGCCCGCATATCTCACACTCCTCCGGCAGAAACAATTGATAGCGCCATTAT
>CAZIXB010000004.1:0-34938 GCA_964543205.1 uncultured Victivallales bacterium | reverse complement strand
GAGCGCAGAGTTCACACTTCAAAGCACCCTTACCCGACCCGCTTAACCGCCACCCGTACTCGAATACCCTTACCCGACCCCACTTCGCCGAAGGCTACGCAGGATAAGCCCGGCTATACCTTCTTCGCCGGTCAAATTATCTCGATACGAGAAATCCTTCGATATATTTCGTGCCATTCCTGCGTTTATTCTCTAACATGTGCCTCTTATTGGGTAGCTACATGCTTTCACTACCCACAGATTCTGCGGAAGACCCATAATTGATTCCTCGTCTCTGACTCCGTCAGTTTCCTGGAAAAATCCGGTCACGCCGATGGCGGGGCTAACCCTGCATATCTCACAGAATTTTGTAGCCAGAGCGTGTGCGCCCGAATCAACCCCCCCGGGGCGAAACAAAAAGGATCTTTGTCAGCGTCCTCATCCCATCCCAACCCGGATGTAATGGCGCGACATCCGCCGCACTGGGTTACCAGCGCGCAATCACGACACGCGTCCGGACGGCGGCGATACCGGTCAGCATCGCTCCCGTCGTAGATTTCGCACAATGTGGACCGCCGAATATCGCCGATGAACGATGGGTACTTCCGACACGCATGCACCTGACCGTCGGGCAGGAGGGCCATAAAATTGAATGCCGCGCCACACCCGAATCCAGTACAACCGCCAAAAGAAGACAATCCGCGCGCCGCCAGCTCACAGTTAATCAGGTTGTCTTTGTAGCCCGCAACCTCTAGTTTATTGGCCACATCGACGTAGCGGCCAATAAAGGCGCGGTAGGCGACGGGGTCGGGCAAGGCCAACGCGGCGCCTTCACCAACCGGTGAAAGCCGATTGAAAGTGAAATGGTCCACCTTGCCTTCCAGCGTTTGGGCAAGCGGAATAATTTGATCCAAGTTGTCGCGCGTCAAAGTCAACATGATGGTCGACGAGATGCCAAGCTCGCTCAGAATCGGCAGGAACATCATCACGCGATCGAAATGGCCCGCCCCCCGCATGAAATCGTTGTGTTCGGCCAGCCCTTCCAGGCTGGTCTGAAAGAAATTGAGCGGCAGGATATCCTGAATTCGCTCCAATACGGACCGGGATGTCGGATTGCCAAGGATAGAAAGATCGAACCCCAGCTCTGCCGCCCGGCGATAGATATCGAAAAAGTCAGCCCGCAGAAGCGGATTGCCGCCCGAAAACGATACATGCCCTGAAACATTCTTTTCTTCGCAGAAGCGCGCAAAATCATCCAGTACAGCCATGGCGGCAGCGGTGGAAAGAGGCCGTCGATCCGTCCGATCATAGCAATGCCGGCAGTCCAGATCGCAGCGATTGGTCAGGTGCCACTGGAGTGTGAAAATCCTTGCCACGCTATCATTCTCCGGCAATGTACTGGCTCCTGGAATCTGCGCTTCGGTCCTGACGATGCGCGAAACTGGCGCCAGGATGATACCAGAGCGTGCAACACGCATGAACAATGCTCTGAGCGCAGACTTGGTTTTGCCGCATTCGCGCGCAGCCTGCTCAATATTCATATCTTCCGACAGGAGCTTCAACGCCAGGAGTTCGGCCTGAGTTGCAGCACGTACCGAAACGGGAGCGTCCGGTTCAGGCTTCCAGATCAAAGCCCACTCTTCACTCCGAACCGGCTCGCCGGAAAGAGGTTCGTCGGCTCTGAATAGCGCACAGCATTGCCAATCCAACCGGCGTATCTCAAGAGTGGGATTAATAACAAATCCATCGCGGGACTTATCAGTCTTGAACTCCGTCTGCTCGACACGTTGACAGACCTGTTTAAGAATTGCCATATCATCTTTGTGCGTCACTTTATCTGACCCCCGTCGCTGCGGCTGCAGACGCCCCCAAAGACTGATCGCTCTGGGAGCGTCCGTGCCACGGATGGTTACTTTTTGGCGCCGCAAGAACTCCCGGCCTTGGCGCCGCATGAGCTGCCATCTTTCGCGCCACAGGAAGAGACGCCTTCCTCCCCTGAATTCCCTTTGCAGCCATTGCAACGCGACGTTGCGCATCCGCTCGTCATCACGCCCAAACCTGCGACGAGACCCACCACGGTAAGACGCTTCAATGCATCTTTCATGTTTTCTTTTTTCATATCTTGTGGATTCCTTTCGTTTGTTGCTCTACAAATCATCTAACATCCTTCTTCTTTTCAAATGTTACTACAGACACCTCCTTTCTTAACTTGCCTTCGGCGTCCTGCCGGGCCTCCAGCGGGCTCTTTGCCTCTGCCAGAAAAACTTCCCGGTCCAAACGCGCCTTATGGTCCATTTTGCGCAGGCAAACGAGAATATCCCATTTACGGCAACGATGAAGACGGCCGGAAATCGATGGCTAAGCCCTGGTGCTTCTCAACCGCCGGGTCATCGGAAGGCAATGCCAAACATCTTGTCCGCTGCAGCGTCAGGCAAGACCGCACAGGTCAACTCTTTATTTCACAATTCAGACATCTCTCCAAAGAATTCAGGCATGTTTTCAACGGTTGTGGCGACTTGGTCAGGCGCGACATCATAATGCCACCCTCAATGCCCGCTACGACAAGCCGGGCCAGGTCGTATGCCTTCAAATCTGTTCGAAACTCACCTTCCACCTGCCCCCGATGGATCACGACTTCGACCTTAGAAACCCATTCCTCGAATACCTCTCGGACAAGTTTTACATAGGCAGGTTTCGTATTGCTCATCTCAAGCGCCGTATTACCCCATAGACATCCCCCCACAAAGCCGGTGTCACGGTGCTTCTTGAGGGCCGCGTCAAAAAACTCCTTCAACATTTTGGCCGGTTCCCCAGGCCGGGACAGGGTGGAATCGAGCATAGTCATAAATTCTACTCGATCGCGCTCCAGAACAGCTAAGCCCAAATCTTCCTTGCCGGGGAAATAGTGGTAAAGCGAGCCTCTCTGGACTCCCACCTCGGCGATAACTTCGCTGACTGAGGTGCGGTCGAAGCCCTTGCGTAGAGCCAGGCGATGCGCCGCATCAATCAGCCGCTCGCGCGTGTCTTTACGATCTGTCACAGTGATCCAATCTCCTTCTTGAATGAACGTTCATTCAAGATTATAAAATGCGTCATGTTAAGATTCAAGCAAAAAGCCGACAGAGGAAAACATTTGTCGCTTCTTGACTCACGCGGTTATAGTTATTGCTTAGAACAATTTTTTCAAAAAAATCCGGAAAGCTGGTAATAAACATGCATATCGACATTCTTACGCATAACGATAACTATATTTACCTTCTGACAGATCAGTCACAGGCGGCTGTCATCGATCCGTCCGATGCGGACACTGTTCTCTGCGCCCTGGAAAACAATGACGCGACCCTGCAACAGATACTCATAACCCATAACCACCCGGACCATACCGCAGGCTGCAGGAAACTCAAAAAGAGAACAGGGATAGACGCGAGGAAACCGCAGACTGACAGCATAATGGTTCTTGATCGAAAAGTCTGTGTCCTTGAAACCCCCGGACATACCACCGGCAGTGTCTGCTACTATTTTCCGGAAGATGGGATAGTTTTTACCGGAGACACTTTATTTGTAGCTGGATGCGGCAGAGTTTTTACCGGAGACTACTTAAAGATGTGGCAGTCAATACTTCAACTTCGAGATCTACCGCCTGGGACAAAGGTCTACTGCGGGCACAATTACACTCGCGAGAACCTGGAGTTCGCCTTGAACATGGAACCGGAAAATCACAACGCCGCTGCTGCCCTTGAGGAAGCCGGACAGTCAGGGGCTATTAGCGTCCCCTCTTCCATAAGCAGAGAAAATAAGATCAACCCCTTCATGCGCTCAGACAATAAAGACCTTAAGTCGGCCCTGAACATGAGCGAAGCTCCAGCCCTGGAAGTCTTCACTTTTCTGCGAAAGCAGAAGGATGCCTGGTAACTGCAAGATCGAGACATACTGCAATCTGGCGTTTTTGCCAATTCGCACCCTCACAGTGGCGCTATCCGCGCTCGCAGCAGGAATTCTGTGAGATATGCGGGTTAGCGCCGGGCAAAATCGGGTTAACCGGACGAAGCTGTGTAAACACACCGCTGGAATGTAAGATGCGCGGGTTTGGCAAGTACTGGAGAGTAAAATCATCTTGACGTCTCCTATTCGTGTGATAATGCTGGAGAAGTTTATAAATCTCAGGAGGAAACATGGCGTTTGATTATCTTGTGCCGTACCCGCAGCAGATCAAGTCGGGCAAACAAACATTTGCCAGGCCTAAGCAAATAAGACTGAAATTCCCCGCCGCCGCAAAGGACACTGCGCAAAATCTCAAAACAGATCTGCGCAAGCTAGCGAACATAAGCGCCAACAAGAACGCCGACTTCGTTGTCGATCTTAAGCTCGTCAAAAGCGGCATCCGCAAAGAAGGATACCGGCTTGATCTGAATAAAAACAAAGCAGCAATTACAGCCTGCGAGAATACCGGCCTTTTCTACGGAACACAGACGCTGCTGCAGATAATGGTTCTTAACGAACCCGAAGATATACAGGAAACATACATTAACGACTGGCCACAGTACAGAACCAGGAGCTTTATGGTCGACATGGGCCGCGCAGTGTATCCGCTGCCGCTCATCGAGAGAATCGTTCGCATCCTGGCCCGTCTGAAAATGAACACCCTCCACCTGCATCTTTGCGACGATCAGCTTAATTCCCTGAAGTATAACAAACTGCCGCTAGGCAGCGAGAATCCTCATGCAATTACGCTTGCCGATCTGAAAACACTGATAGCTTACGCGCGGAAATATCATGTCACGGTAATGCCGGAAATTGAGTGCTGGGGCCACGCAGGATCTTTTCTTTATCATTACCCGGCTCTGTACGGCGCACCCGGCATGTGGGGGGGAATGAGCTTCGGCATGGGAGAGCCCACGTTCGAGTTGTTCGAAAAAGTATTTGATGAACTGATCCCCGTCCTTGAAAAGGACTGCATGGTCCATGTCGGACTCGACGAAGCCATATGGGCAATCCTTCCTGACGTACCCAAACGGGAGCGCAACAAATACTCCCCCACTTTGATGGTGCAGCGTCTTTACGACTCGCTCATGAAGGCCGGGCGCAAACACGGACGCAATGTTACCATGCACCTGTGGGCAGACCACGGTGGAAGACCCCTGCCGGAAAAGATCAAGAAAAAGGTAGTAATTGAACCATGGAAATATTTCGAGTGCGAGGAAGAAGACATTAAGGGCAAGTTGCGAAGATTCGGAGGCAAAGGCAAGACCCCTATGATGATGGGCGCAGGAATGAGTTCAGGCCATTTCTCCGGTCATTTCGGCGCAACATCAATATGGGCACAGCGTGGAAAGAACCTCCGGAACGTGGAAGGCATCACAATATGCCACTGGGTATCCAATGCTCTGGACGACAAACTGCTGGGTCTATACGCCGGCGCAGACCATGCCTGGACCCCGGGCACGCCAAAGGAGAAGAAAAACGATCCCGTGCACGAAAAGCAGTATCACCAACTGAATAAAAAAATGCGCAAATGGCAGGTGGCATTCAAGGACGCCGACAGGGAAGCCATACTCATGGATCGCGGCCCCGAAGTGTACGAGGGTTATTACTGCTGGGGCGGGAATGCGGGAAAACCCGTAGCCCCGACAGTCAAATTCAGCGAACAAACTGGAACCAGTGTAAATAAGCCGGCAACCACGTAACAACCCATATAAAATTAACCAGCCTGACTTATTCTTTATTTCCGGCGCTTAAATCTGGAACGGGTTCCTTTTCCCCGTATTTCCCTCTGATCTCGGCCGCCAGATCAAACAATCGTGCCGCGCGTTTTCTCCAGTCCGAACTGATATACCAGGCTTCTCCTTCTCCCTCGGCCTGAAGGAAAACTCGAATGCGCTCGTTCAGAGCCGACCGGCAACGATCCATCAGATCCTTGCCCAACAGTTCCGGACCCCTGGTGTCCAATAGAGCTTTTTCGATATAGATCCTCGCTTCCACTTCCTGGACGGCCTCCCGCAATGCTTCGGAACGAATCGTCGGAACCGGCCTGGACTTGCCGGGTCCCAGGATGCGGGCCATCCCGAAGTTCAGGTTGAGCTGGCCCCAGGCTGTCTCGGGATAACGACCGGCAATGGAACCTCGCGGCCGTCCGCGGCTGTCCTTCAAGACTGACCAGAAATCAGCCCCAAGGCGTCCAAGACCCTTGATCCCGCTTTTCGTCTGGATCGGTTTACGTCCCCGGATAGCGCCGACCATCTTCTCCAACTTGGTCCTGTATTCCACAGGCGTCGATCTGGCTATGCTCATTCCTCGCGGATAGAAACAAACCCAGTGGGGATTGGACCAGCCAAAGCCAAGGCCTTTCGACGGATCAGCCGGACCATATTTTACGCCCCACAACGCGACTGTCAGGCCCATCGAATAACCTTGCCATTTATCGCAGTAATAATGCGAATGAACAGCCCATTCAGGATCCTGCAGACCGGTTTTCATGTCGTCCATGGCCTGCCGTGTCGGACGATGGTCCCCGGCCAGACCGAACAACAGTGAATCTTCCAGTCCACGTTTCTTCAACATGTCATTCATCTTTACATTAAGCTTTTTCCAGAATTCGCGCGATTCGGCCGTGCCCCATGCAGGCCCCCTGGCTCCCTGGCTCTCCCCGGTTTCCGGGTCGTACAAAGTGTACAGCATGGGCCTGTCATGCACACGGCCCGCCCGGCCCGTGCCGCCCGCATGGCCCTGGCTGTACGGCGGTTCCCATGCATAAAGTATAATGCCGTCAATCGTCCCCATGCGCTTAAGGGCCGTGTCTATGTACTTCTCCACGATGCTGAGATCCGGCTGCAATTCAAATTCATCGTCGCGAACCCACCTTACCATCGCATGTTCGTTGCCGAAATGTGTGCGACGGACTCCTGTAACATAAAGAGTCTTATCTCCAAGTTTGCTCAACAGGGCAAAGGTATGGTCAAGCAAGGCAAAATGCTCGTCTGACCACAACGGCACATCGTAGTTCATAGCCACGGACTCCGGAGACTGGATCAAGTCCAACGCCACATTATAATCCGCCGGATCCGGCATGACCCAATCTATCACGCGAACGTTAAGAGGCAGCGTGAGCGTTTTTTCGCGGTCCGCGGAAACGGTGATTGTAGCCGTATAATCTCCCGGTTTAGCGTCCTGTGGAATGTTGACATTCAACCAGACCGGCTGCAGGGCGGCTCCATGTTCTTTGTGCATCGGAATGTATCTGGGCGGCGCGTCGTCCAAAGAGTCAAACCACCGGTTTCTTTTTGCCTTGGCCAAACCGTCAAGAACGCCATAACGAATGGTCACCGCAGAGGCTGGAATTGTTTCCGGCCCCTTCAGATCGGACACCTCCACCTTTAGATTCGAGATCTCATAAAGGCCATTGCCTACAAGAAACTGCCCGGCAAAATTCCCGTTGCGCACCCCGGTCACGCTAACCGGTTGCACTTTGGCATAAGCGTCCGGATAATCGCTCAGCCGTACTCGCTGAATCACACTCTGGTTACGAAGGTGAAACCCGAGATCTTTCAACGGCCCTGTTTCAAACTGGACCTGCCCCTTGGTTACCCGGTCCTCTTCAGGCCCTGTGTTCGGTATAATCGCCGCTCCGGGCGGCGCAATAAGCTGCAACTTGCAAAGTCCTATCTTGCCCCAAAGCGTATCCTTGTGCGGCGATGGGTCGTCAACGTAGAAAGAGTAGTCCGTAGGCGCCCGGTGTATACCCACGGCCAGAACATTTAGACCCTTTTTCAACCGGTTGCGCGGAATCTCCAAAGCCTCTATTTTACGTGTGCGCCGCTCCTGAAGCTTCAATACTTCCTCCGGCTGACGATATGAACTGCGGCGGACAGCTCGTCCCTTGGAATCAAAGTATATGTCTTGCGGATAAGGCAAGGCCGGGGTTGTGTTGCTGACAGTTCCCGACGGCATATGCGACCTGGTCACTTCCTCTCCATTCAGATACACAACCGCCCCGCCAAAGAACGACATATTCAGTTTCAGGTCGCCGGCGCGCTGAGTGTCTTCAACGGTAAACAGACCGCGAAGCTGGATTAACTTCCAGTTATGATTGGCTGTCATGCAGAAAAAGGGACCCCGCTTTCTGGCCCAGACACTGTCGTTGAAATCAGTCGCCATCCAGTCACTGGGATTGTCCTCGGGCAGAATAATATTATCAACTTCCCTGGCGGAAAACGTATACTCCTTGCCCGTGGCCGAATTGGTCCAGGAATAGTCAGATCCCGACCTATCGGTCATTGCTGTCAATATCCTGCCATCAGGAAAAACAAGCTCTTCGGTCTGCCATATCGTACGCACTCGCCAGAATGCCTCCGCATCCAGTATTACGTTCTCCTCGGGTCGAATATACTGCGCGCAACACGGCGCGATAATCATTCTTACAGTTGCCAAACCAACAACCAATGCGGCTATGCGATTCATCCTATTATGCTTCATAATTGCTCCTTGATTAATGTCTCGTTCTGTTAAAACTTTCACCCTGTCGGGAGACTGATCCTCAAATAATAGTCCTGCGGGCATGTATCAAACATCTCAGCAGACACAACGTTGATTTGTTCAATATATGGCAGATAAAAATACCTTCTTTCTAGGTAATAAGCAAGACGGAATCAGCGGAAATTCTGTGAGATATGCGGGTTAAGGGTTTTAAAGCAGGCTGAAATGTGATATTCTTAAAAAAAATTGAAGGAAACAGTAATGAAGCATTGGTTGACAATCGCAATTCCGGTCCTGTCCCTGGCTACAGCCTTTCCGGCCAATAGCGCGCCACTGGATAAAAAGGTTACGGTAGATTACAGGGAAATGCCGCTGACCACTACGTTAAACGATCTAAGCAACAAGGCAGGCGTTAAGCTTTCTTTTTCCGACGAGCTTGTAAAGGGGCGCAGCCATGTCACGCTGGAGATGAAAAATGTTGAGGCCGGCCGCGCGCTTATGCGCATTCTGCGTCCGCGCGGCCTGACCCTGGATCAGTTCGACGGGAACCAGGCAACTATTGTCAAGGCCGACCCGTATAACGGGTTCAAAGTTGACAGGGATGACACGTTCGCTTTTGCGAAGGAGCCGGTTGTAAGACGCAATGACAACAGTGTCAGTATTTCGTTTGAAACAGAAAGCTGGTGTGATGTCACTGTGGCAATAGAGGATTCAAGCGGGAAAATCGTCCGGCATCTGGCCAGCGGCGTGCTGGGCCCTAACGCGCCCCCGCCGTTCCAGTGGAATACCCGCAAACAGACCTTGATATGGGACGGAAAAGATGACGCCGGGCGGTATTTGAAAGACATGGACGCCGCAACTGTTCGAGTTTCCCTGGGGCTGAAGCCGCGATTTGAGCGGACGCTCTTCTGGCATCCCGGAAAAGGCGCGGGCGGGGTTCTTGCCTTTGCCCCCTCCCCCGAAGGAGTGTTCGTATTTCTAAGCGGACGGGCGGTGGACCACCTGCGCATGTTTGATCACGACGGCAACTACGTGCGGACGGTTTATCCTTTTCCTCACAAGAACCTGGACAATATTCCCGGACTGATTCACCACAGGTTTCCCGACGGGAAAAAAATGCCAATCAAACCGAACTGGTTGCAGAGTTCAATGCTGATGAGCGGGAGCAACTGCACCAAGCCGACCTACAAAGACGGAAAATATCGCGGCTACCGGCACCGCGGCACGGAAATGAACGGCGCTGCCGGTTATGCCATGGCAGTGGCCGGCAAGAGGATAGCGCTGGTCGGAGACCGCTACAGCCGGCTTTCCACCGACGGAACCAGCGGCGGGCTCAAGCTGCACGGTTCGGCCGAGCTGGCATTCAAGGATTTGAAAGAGAAGGTGAACTGGGGCCGACGCGGCGACATTGATGAGAGAACAACAGACAGTGTGCGCCCGAAAGAAGTCGCTTTCAGTCCTGACGGCGAATGGATGTACCTGACCATGTATAATGAAACGCATTCAGGGTCATTCGGCCACGTCTGGTGGCGCCATGCAGTCATGCGCAAGCGGTACGCTGACGACAGTCCGCCTGAGATTTTTGCCGGCGGCAGGGACGCGGGCAAAGAAAACGGTAAATTCAACATCCCGTCGGACGTGGCGTGCGACAGCCGCGGCCGCGTGTATGTGGCCGACCACTGGAACGACCGCATCCAGGTTTTTGACTCTGAGGGAAAGCATCTGAAAAACATCCCGGTGAAGCGGCCGGCTAAGGTTGATGTGGATCCGGATAACGGCGATATTTATGTCTTTTCGTGGACCTTGCCACAACCCGGTGAAACCTATTACGGGGGAACCCGGCCCACGATCTCCAAGAAAGAAGGGGGGAACTCCTATTTTCGCCTTACAAAGCTCTCAGCGCTGGATAAGGCGGAAAAACTTGAAACATGGGACCTGCACAAGCTCCTGGCCTTGTCCAGATCTTACGAGTCCAATGTGGAATTATCCACAGCATTGGATTTCTGGGCGGATCCGTTAACGCTCTGGATTACCGCGCCCTCCCCGGTCGGCGCAGATAGACGACAACGCTTTAAGGGCAAGGGTATTGTGGTTATGTCCCTGGAAAATGGAGAATGGACCGTAAAACGGGATATGCTCAAAGACGCGGATCGCGCGATAAGACGTATCCGGCCTGCCATGTTTCACCGGCAGCGGCTTTATGTGAACCCGACCGATGGAATGCTGTACCTGGCAGAAGGTCAGCACGCCTATTTCAAGGGGTTTTATACTGTTTACCAGATCGACCCTGAGACCGGGCGTGTGCGAGAAGTTGAATTACCCATGGGCGCGGAGGATATGGCTTTTGACCAGGAAGGTTTTGCCTATCTGCTTACTTCCGGACTGATTATGCGTTACCAGTCAGACACCTGGCGGGAAGTGCCTTTCGACTATGGCGAGGAACGTGAAAAATACACATTCAGCGAAGGACGATTGTCAAAAGTCATCAGCGGGGCGGTTTTCCATGCCAAAGTCAAGCGCAACCAGGGCGGAGTGCATGTTACTCCCGACGGCCGGATAGTGATAGGCGCCCGCTACCCCGTCCGCATGAAATCCGCAAAGAGAAAAGGTGAAGTTGCATCTTCAGAAGATTCATACCAGCCGATGCTGTTTCCCGGCCGGCGAACGGGTCTGATCACGCTGGTCCAGACGCTGGACCGCCACGGGAAGGTTATCAGGGAAGACGCGGTTCCGGGCCTGCACCGGAATATTGACGGCACAGCTATGGATCAACAAGGTAACATCTATATCCACACCGCCCAACCAATGATGATAAACGGCAATGAACATTTCAATGACCATGCCGGCACAATTATGAAGTTTACGCCCGGAAAATGCCGTGTGCTGACGCCATCAGGGGCGCCCATCCCATTGGAAGATCCGCCGGCCCGTTCTCACGACCTCGCCAGGCCCAAAGCCTGGGTCGAAGGCGCGCACTGGATGTACGGAGGCGTCGGCTGGGGAGGACAGAACTACTCTTCCGGTTGCTCCTGCCCGAATTCCAGGTTTGCCCTGGACTATTTCGCCCGCAGTTTCACTCCCGAAATCGACCGCTACAACGTGGGAGTCGTTGACAGCAACGGCAATTTAATCCTGCGCGTCGGGCAATGCGGCAACGTGGATGAAGGCATGCCGCTGGTAAAGGCAGGCGGCCCGCCAAATCCGCGTTCAATCGGCGGAGACGAGACGGCGCTGTTTTATGCCCCGTACGTGGCCACGCATACAGACCGGCGGCTCTTTATCGCTGACCCCGGCAATGCGCGGGTTGTGAGCGTGAAACTGGGTTATCACGAAGAAAATAAAATAAGGCTAAAAAATTTGCCTGATGTTACGGAGGAACAATGAAGAGAATACTGCTTTATACAACAATGATACTAATGGCGGCAAGCTCAGCGCTTGCGCAGGACAAGGACATGTTCAAAGTCAAGCGCGAGGCTGTATTTGAGTTTGCCGCCGAACCGGTGGTGACGCGCAAAGGCAACGATTTTACGATAACGTTTGAGTCGAAAGCGTTCTGTGATGCCACCGTGGCGATCGAGGATTCCAATGGCAAAATCGTCCGGCACCTGGCCTGCGGTGTGCTGGGAGACAACGCGCCCCCGCCGTTCCAGCCGAATACAAAAAAACAGAAGATTGTATGGGACGGAAAAGATGACGCCGGACGGTACCTGAAGACTCCGGAAGCAGCAACTGTCCGGGTCTCCCTCGGGCTGAAGCCGCGATTTGAGCGGACGCTCTTCTGGCATCCCGGAAAAGGCGCGGGCGGGGTTCTTGCCTTTGCCCCCTCCCCCGAGGGCGTTTTCGTATTTCTAAGCGGGCGGGCAGTGGACCACCTGCGCATGTTTGATCACGACGGCAACTACGTTCGAACGGTTTATCCTTTTCCGCACAAGAAACTGGACAGCATTCCCGATTTGATTCGCCACCGGTTTCCCGACGGAAAAAGGATACCGATCAAGCCCAACTGGCTGCAGAGTTCTATGCTGATGAGCGGCAGCAACTGCACCGATCCGACCTACAAGGACGGAAAATATCGCGGCTACCGGCACCGCGGCACGGAAATGAACGGGGCTGCCGGGTATGACATAGCAGTGGCTGGCAAGCGGATAGCGCTGGTCGGCGACCGTTACAGCCGGATTTCAACCGACGGATCCAGCGGCGGGCTCAAGCTGCACGCATCCGCCACGCTGGCATTTGAACTAGACAAAGCCCGAAAATGGGACCAACGCCGCGGCATCGACGAGAGTCGACTCGCAAAAGTGCGCCCGAAAAAAGTCGAGTTCAGTCCTGATGGAAAATGGATGTACCTGACCATGTACAATGAAACTCACGCCGGATCCTTTGGCCATGTTGCGTGGCGCCACGCGGTCATGCGCAAGCGGTACGCTGACGACAGTCCGCCTGAGATTTTTGTCGGCGGAGAGAAAGCCGGCTCCGAAGACGGGCAATTGAACATGCCTTCGGATGTTGCATGCGACAGCCGGGGGCGCGTGTACGTGGCAGACCATTCCAATGACCGCGTCGCGGTGTTTGATGTGGAGGGAAAGCATCTCAAGAACATCCCCGTAAAGCGTCCCGCCCAGATCGACGTGGACCCTGACACTGGCGAAATCTATGTATTCTGCTGGGCTCTGCCCAAGCCGGGTGAAGCCTACTATGGGGGCACACATCCGACATTGCCACGGAAAAGAGGGGGTGAAGGCCAAACCTATTTTGTCTTGAGAAAATTTTCTGCTATCGACAACGCCAAAGAACTTGAATCGTGGAATTTACACAAACTTTTAGGTCTGCGCCTGACAGGCAGCTCAAACGTGGAATATGCCACTGCAATGGATTTCCATGCTGATCCGATAACGCTCTGGATCAACGCGCCATCCCCGGTCGGCGCGCGTAAAACCAAAGGCAGAGGCATTGTGGTTATGGCGCTGGAGAACGGAAACTGGACCGTAAAGCGGGACATGCTCCAGGACGCGGCCCGTGCGATCAAGCGTGTTCGCCCGGCCATGTTTAACCGGCAGCGGCTCTATGTTAATCCAACAGACGGCATGCTTTACCTGGCTGAAGGACAGGAAGCCTACGGCAAGGAGTTCTTTACAATTTACCAGATTGATCCTGAAACCGGTCGCGTTCGCAAGGTTGAGCTGCCTCTGGGCGCCGAGGATATGGCTTTTGACCAGGAAGGCTTTGCCTATCTGCTGACATCCGGGCTGCTCATGCGTTACCAATCAGACAGCTGGCGTGAAGTGCCCTTCGACTACGGCGAGGAACGTAAAAGGCACACATTCAGCGAAGGACGGTTGGGGCCGGTTATCAGCGGGGCTGTTTTCCATGCCCGCATCAAGCGCAATCAGGGCGGAATGCATGTGGCCCCCGACGGCCGGATAGTGATCGGCGCCCGTTACCCCGTCAACTTGAAAGACACAAGAAGAAAAGGCGAAATGAAATCCCCAGAAGATGCATACCAGCCAACGCTTTACCCAGGGCGGCGCGCAATAGGCATCATCACGCTGGTCCAGATTCTGGACCGCCACGGCAAAATGGTCATGGAAGATGCCTTGCCCGGCCTGCACCAGCAGATTGACGGCACTGCCATAGATAACCGCGGCGATATATATATCCACACCGCGCAACCGATCATGATTAACGGCAAGGAACATTTCAACGACCATGCAGGGACGCTGATGAAGTTCACGCCGGGCAAAAGCCGCCTGCTGGGGACATCAGGAACGCCAGTTCCCCTGACTAATCCACCCGACAGAGCTCCTGACCTCGCCAGGCCCAAAGCCTGGGTCGAAGGCGCGCACTGGATGTACGCTGGCGTCGGCTGGGGCGGCCATAATTACAGCAGCGGTTGCGCGTGCCCGAGCTCGCGTTTTGCGCTCGACTATTTTGCCCGCAGTTTTACACCGGAAATAGACCGCTACAACGTCGGAGTCGTTGACAGAAACGGCAACTTGATCCTGCGAGTCGGGCAATGCGGCAACGTGGATGAAGGCATGCCTCTGGAAAAGGCAGGCGGTCCGCCAAACCCGCGTTCAATTGGCGGAGACGAGACGGCGCTGTTTTATGCCCCATACGTGGCTACGCATACAGACCGGCGTCTCTTTGTCGCCGACCCGGGCAACGCGCGGGTTGTGAGCGTGAAACTCGGTTATCATGAAGAAAAGAAAATCCGGTTGCAGGATGTGGCTGAGTAGGGAAGATAGTTGGTTCTTCACGGAAGTGTGTTATCACAGGTCACTCCTGATAGATATGCGGGTTAAGCGATTCGGGTAAAAGTATCCGGTTAAGGGTCGCGGTTAAGAATTGCGTTTAAGTGTCTGAATCCGTACACTTAACCGCTCCTCTTACTCGGATACACTTACCCGACCTGCTTACCCGGTCTGCTCCCCCTCTCACCCTCCCCCATCCCTTCCGCGCTCTCGCTACGAAATTCTGTGAGATATGCGGGCTAAATTCAGTTCAGAAGAAGCGCCTGTTAGCTATCTTCTTCTTCTGCGCTGGGACATACGGGTAGACATGAATTCCGACAACGCAACATCTAAACGTTCGTCCGTATGTATCCTTCTGAAATCGTATCCGAATTTCATACAGCTATTCTGAATTTTGTCAATGTGCTCAGCCTTTTTCTCAAGATAGATATTCCGAAGATCCCTTGGATCACAAAGCAACTTCCCCTCCCCTTCCAGTCCCCGGAAAATGGTTTGCCCGAGAAAAGGAAAATCACGCTCCACGGGATCTTCAATATAGAAAAGGATTCCATCCTGGCCCAGAAAACTGACCTGGCCCAACCCAAGCCCTAATTTGTCGACATCATCAACAAAGTCACTTATAACAACCACGATTCCCTTGCTTTTAATCTGCGGGGCAAGTTTTCGGATCGTGTTGCCAATATCTGTCTTACCTTCTTTAGCGCTGTCCCTGTCGCTATGGAGTTCATCCTCGAGTATACTGACCATATTCCGGTAATGCAGATTCGATCCCTTGGGCTTCAAAAACTTTCTAATCTCAGAATCAAAAAGGCAAACACTGAAGAGATCCTTCTGCTGCTGCATCATATAGCAAAGCGTGGCAACAACAGTAGCTGCGTATTCAAACTTGCTCATCGGCGTATCTTCGCTTTTATAAAACATGGATGGGCTCATATCAATGAGGAAATAGACAGACATATTTGTCTCGGCTTCGTATTCCTTAACAAACACCTCATCGGTTTTGGCGTAGACTTTCCAGTCCACATGCCTGGTATCGTCCCCCACAACATACTGACGATGCTGCGCAAATTCCGTACTGATACCGCGGAGTCTGCTCTTATGCATTCCCATCATGTGGCTTTCCACAAGCCGCTGGCTGCGTACCTCAAGCCCTTTGATGCCGGAAATAACTTCAGGATCAAAAAGATCAGCCATTTAAGCCACCACCTCCAGAAGGTCGTCTATGACTTTATGCGATGTAACGCCTTCAGCTTCCGCCGCAAAGTTCACCTGGATGCGGTGCCCGAGAACCACATGCGCCACTTCCTTAACATCGTCGATCTCAACCTTGGACCTTCCGTCAAGAATGGCAATTGTCTTTGCGCCAAGAACCAGGTATTGGCTCGCGCGCGGGCCCGCGCCCCACGAAATCCAGTTATTAACAAAATCAGGCACACCTTCCATGCCACAGCGGCTGCTTCGCACCAGCTTAAGGATGTAGTTCAACACATCATCGCTAATGTTGACTTTGGGCACAAGCGACTGAAGTTCAAGAATTTCATCCCGATCCAACACCGGCTGAATATCGGGAACATAGCCGGACGTGGTCATATTCAGTATCTTCTTCTCTTCCGCTTCTGTAGGATATCCAACATCGATTCTAAACATGAACCGGTCCATCTGCGCTTCGGGAAGCGGATACGTTCCTTCCTGCTCGATCGGGTTCTGAGTAGCCAGAACAAAAAACGGTTCATCGAGCGAGCGCTTCACGCCGCCGGCGGTGACCTGCCGTTCCTGCATGGCTTCGAGAAGCGACGCCTGGGTCTTGGGCGGAGTTCTGTTAATCTCGTCCGCGAGAAGAATGTTTGTAAAAACCGGTCCCTTGATAAACCGGAAGCTTCGTTCACCGGTAGACTTATCCTCCTGGATAACTTCGGTGCCCGTAATGTCCGACGGCATCAGGTCAGGGGTAAACTGAACACGTTTGAAATCCAGCGACAGACTGGACGCCAGTGTTCGGACCAACAGGGTCTTGCCCAGACCGGGCACACCCATCAGTAGACAATGCCCTTGGGAAAACAGGCCGATCATGGTCATCCGCACGACCTGGTCCTGCCCCACCAGCGCTTTGCGCACCTGCCCCATGATCTTTTTGTTAGCTTCTTTCAGATGGTCAATTTTCTCCAGCTCTTCGTCGGACCATGGCTTCTGTTCCGGCACTTGGAAATCAGTATCATTATCCATAACTATTCTCCTTTTATAATTTTAACAACTCTCTCGTCCACATGGAAACCCGCGGCTTTGAGACATTTCGCGCGTAGTCCACAAGTTTTTGTATAATTTCCGCAGTGGTGACACCTTCTGCCTTTGCGCGGAAATCAAGTAAAACCCGATGCGACAGCACGGGCACGGCAACATCAACAATATCCTGCATGCGAACGTGAAACCTGCCCCTGGATAACGCAGTAACCTTGCCCATCAGGATCAACGCCTGTGTGGCTCGCGGAGACGCGCCAAGGCGAATGACACGGTCAAAATAAGGAGTGCTGCCTCTGCTTGCCCGCACAATATTAAGCGCAAATTCCTTAACCGACGGGACTACCGGCACCTCTCTGGCCAGTTTCTGCATCAGAATTATTTTTTCAGGATTAACGGCTTTCTGAACTTGAGCATGGTATATCCCGGTCGTGCGACAGATAATGGCTTTCTCCTCATCTTCAGATGGAAAATCCTGTTCAATCATGCTGAGAAAACGGTCAACCTGCGCCTCACCTAGCGCAAAAACCCCTTCGCTGTCCAGGGTATTCTGCGTTGCAATCAGGATAAAAGGTTTTGGGAGAAAGTAAGTCTGCCCTCCAACGCTGACCTGCTTTTCCTGCATCACTTCAAGAAGCGCCGCCTGCGTTCTGGCCGGGCTACGGTTCACTTCGTCGGCAAGCACCAGGTTGGCAAAAACCGGTCCCTTAAAAAAATGAAAATGTCTCCCCTGCCCTTTTTCCTCGTTTTCCAGAACCTCCGCTCCTGTAATGTCTGTAGGCAGCAAGTCGGGTGTAAACTGAAGACGTCCATAACTCAGGTCCATCACATCCGAGAGCGACTTGACAATCAGCGTTCTGCCAAGCCCCGGAAATCCCTTGAGGAGCACATGGCCGCCGGCGAAAATGGCAGTGAGCATGTAGCGTATAGGCTCCTGCTGGCCGACAACAACTTTTCCGAGCTCATTGCAGATGTTCGCGAACGTCTCTTGAAAGTCTTCTACTGAAGGATACTCCGAATCCATTAGCTTTTCTCCATCCATGCTTCTTTCCCGACACACCATGAAACATTCGCGCAAATCACGACTGCCCCTCCTTCGGTTGCTCTTCCGGTGAGATATTTTCATTTTCCTTGCCGCTTTCACTGGCGGAATTATCCGGTGAAAATCTCAGCACCCTGGCAGATCCCCAGTTCGCAACATCGCTCAGATCCAAGTCTCCTGCATCCTCAACCGTCAGCGTAAGTTGCCTGACTCCCTTAATCGGCACATCTATCTTGCGCACCTTCTCGTCCGACCCGCGGATCACCGGGCTCTTGTAAAGCTCTTTGCCATCCCCTAGCACTTTAAAGATAACGCTTCCCCGATCGCCCATGGTGGTGTCTATCCCTATATCAGAGGAAAATGTTTTGTATTGGCCGTTGACATCAAAAGTCAGAGATGAATTGGCGTGAACTCCAATGCCCCAAGGATAGCGTCTGCCTGCAATGGATATCTTGTTCCTGCGGGAGTTACGGTTCATACGATAGGGCTGAGGAGGAGCGATGATGGTGTTCTCTTCAATCTGTGTAGGCCGGAGTTGTGAAAGATACTGAACCTGACCACCCTGGATCTGCATCATGGAAATCTCGTCCAACTTGAGTTCCAACGCAGACTTCTTATCCCAATTCGGGCGTACGTGCCACTTGTTCAACCGGATTTTTTCAATGTTCCCCTTTATTATACTGCCGTCTCTGCATCTCAGGTGGGCTATTACTTCACCCTGCCATTTTTTTTCTTTGTCCCTCGCGGCATCAGCAAGTCGAACACCGCGAACATACATGATTTTTATCGGCCTGACCTGCAGAAGCGCGTCAATATCCAGATCAATGTGAGTTCTACTCAAGCGTCGAACCACTCCGGCGTATTCCGATCCCCGCCTGTCAATAACCAGGTCCTGCAGCATGGTCTCATCCGAGCCCGCGCTTTCCACCAGCTCCGAGGCTTTTCTGCCGCCGTATTCGGACATAGGCATCGAGACAAATCCTTTCAGCCGCGACAGGTCAAACTGCATGTTTTCTCCGACGATGGCGGACTGGGCAACAACATTATTGCCCTGGTTCCTGATCAACTGCCCAAGAACAGCGCTGCCGTTTATAAACCTGAATTCCTGTGTGCCGCTCTGAATAAGAAGGGGGCTTCTACCGAGAAAATTGATTTCTATAATGTCCGTCATCGGTATCGTTTTTTCTTCCCCGGTGGGAAGCAACACACCTATTGATTGCCCATTATCTTCGATACTGTTAATTGTGCCATATATCCTGTTGTTGTCGTACAGCCGCACCTCTTCAGCATGCGCCGGCGCGAAATGCGCGATGCAGACTGACAACAGAACAAATATACAAATAAGTCTTTCCTTCATAAGACTTATCACTCCTCCTCTTTAAGTACGGCGTAAAAATAAGAAGACAGCAGATCCCTGTATTCCTCCGAAAAACCTTTTTCCAGGGAGCTGATCATAATCCGTCGCACGTCTTCCGGAAGACGCTCGTCTTTCTTCGCCAGTTCAAGCATATTTTCCGCAGACCTCTGTTCCATGAATTCCTCGGCGCTGATCTGCTCCGGCTCTGCTTCCGCAACAATCACTTCCTCCGGCGGCGCAACCCTCTCCTCAAGCAGCCTCCTGAAATTCTGTATCGACGCGGCCATTAGTTCCGCATTTTCGCGCATCGAATCCACATCCTCTTTTTCGATCTTTTTCGAGCCCACATCTTCTCTCAATTCTATCTCTTTGAGCCGTTTGCCAACGGTCGCCTGGACTCTTGCGGCAACATCTTCCGAAAACTTTTCCATCCTTTTACCCGCATCCCCAACTCTGCTTCGAACGAATGCCACGACCTTTGCCGCGCGTTCGCGATTGCTTTTTTCCATACTTTCAAGCAGCTTGTTATCCGTCTTGTGTTCTACGAATCTGGAAACAGTTTTCAAGATGTCTCGCTGTAGAATTCGCGCTTCGCCGACCTTCTCAATAATCTCGACCGCATTGTCAAGATCATCGTCTCGGAAGAGATATTTGCGCCCAAAGGGATCCTCTCCCTTGCGCTTTCGGTTTTCCGCGGCCATATTGTCGACCATCTCCCTCAAAGAAAGATACTGCATGAGGTCCTTGATCGTTTCGATAGAATCAGCCTGAAGCTGCTGAACGCCAGACTCATACACCCCGTTGTCAACCAGCTTATCCGACTGGAGAAATTCCTGGCGAACCAAGCCCAGCGCCACAGGCACAAAGTCACTCTCCTCTTTTTCTTTTGCCGATTTGATTGCGCGGTCAAGCGCCTCGATTGCGCTGGACTGGTAACGGCCGATGATGCCCTTCTTCAACCTGACGTAGCGCGGCATCTCCTTTTCAGAACTATTTTTAGAAAGATATTCTGTGCGCGCATGCACACTATCCTGCAGCTCATAAGCAATATTCATGGCCTGCGAAAGAACATCCGATCCTGTAGGAAGCGCAGCCAGCAATTCTTCGGCAGAAGGCATCTGCGCAGCCCGGCCTTCCACTTCTTCGGCGTCTTCCTCGTCTTTTTCGGGCTCTGTGCGCGCCATCTCAGCTTCTGTGCCAACCTCGATTTCTCCCAAGTCTCTGTTGGGTGTCATTGCCAGTTTGATCTCCGGATCAGGCTCAACCTTCTGGCCAGCCATAATAAGCCCTCCCTTGACAATATCGAGGGCGCGGAGCGCGTCCTTCTGATTGCGGATAATCTGGTAAGGCTGGTTGTTCCGTATCATCTGCGCTGATTTCTTCAGATTATCATTTACCCGTCTATCTCTGAGCACCTTGTAAGCGGTCTCCAGGGGACGCTGAATAGTGCCCCGATTCTGCTTGCCGGCCTTGAACTTCAAATACGTCAACTGGTTTTCCAGTTCTGTTTCCACATCAAAAATAGTCTGCTGGCGCTTGCCAAGGGTCAGCAGTAAGTCCTGATCCTCATCGGAAATATCCTCTATCTCAAGGCCGATAAAGTTCGGGGCCACTTCCTCGGTTTCCTTCATTACCTGCTGTTGTTCTTCGTGCAAGAGCGTGGAACGCACAACGGTAACCTGCAGATCACGCCAGTCGAAAAGGTTTTTCAACATTTGCTCCATATAAAGGACGGCTCTCTTTTGTTCATCCATGAACTTCGAAACCGCGCTTTCCCGGGTCTGCTTAAGTTTTCCCTCGATCGAATCGGCTGCAGTCTGCGGACGGGTTCCCTTAACGGCACGGTCGATGCTCGGATGAATTTCTGATGTAACATGATTGATGGCGTCTTTGATTCCTCCAAGGCGGACCGACATGAATTCCTTGGACATATCATTGCGCGTATATTTTTCGGTCAGATCCGCAAGCTGCATCCTGACGGCCCTGGCGGCCCGAATAGCCATACCTTGCCGGTCGTTCAATTCCAACCATAACTCGTCGTCTTCTTTGCCTGTGCCCTTCTCTTTCCATTCACCGGCTGCATCCCAGGCTGCCAGTTGATTTTCCCAGGCAATCCGCGCTTCGGTCTCCAGACGTTTGGTCTGTTCAATAGCGCGCCGGTGGAATTCGCTTGGCTTAAGCAAATTAACGCGGTACTCCGAAGACTTGACCTTGCCTCGGCCGGTGGGATTGATATCCTGCACGGCAACATGATATGTAAGAAGTCCGGACTCCGGAAGTTCGGCGTCTTTAAGATTCCATGTAAATTTGCCTCTACTGCTCCTTCCTGACTGGGGAATAGGTCCGGTAATCTTATCGGAAAGAACTTTTTCCTTCTTCCCTGCCACCTGGTAAACAAATGCGACCCTATCAAGCCCAAAGTCATCGCTTGCCTCGAATTGAATATCTATACTGGCTCTACGTGTTGCAACAATATCGCGCCCGGGATCAAGCATTTGAACCTCCGGCGGATTGTCGGGTATGACCCGGATATTGTACTCCTCGGGTCGGGCTTCCCTGAAACCATTCTTTTCATAAAGCTGAATTTTATAAACACCGTCTTTTTCCAATATCATTGTCTTCTCAAACAATGTGTCGTTCTTTTTTTCAAGCGCTTCGGGCTCTTCTTCCTCCATGATAAACAGGGCCTTGTCAAGGGCCATGGACATTGAAAACTCCATTCGAACCGTCGTGCCTTCCAGACCGTATATCTCGCCGCCTCTTTCCTTCTTGTTAGGAATGCCCGCATAAGTCGGAAAATCGTACTGGACTGTAATGTCTTTTATATAGGGGCGCTGGATAATGTCGATCTTCTGAGGAAATGTCTTGAAATCGCCGCCTTCAATGTAAAACTCCAACGGCTCGCCAACTTCCTCGAAAACATATTCGACTGTATCGTCCTCGCCTACGTTCAACTTCTCCTTGATCCAGTATCCGGCGCTTTCCCCCTTGTACGCCAATGTAGCATCCGGCGGAACCACGCCGCTTAGCTCAGCGTTTACAGTGAGAGATTCGAATTGAGGTATTGTCCAGCCTGTTTCTGGCGCCTGTAAAGTGATTGTGGTCTTGTGAGGCCAACGCGCCATGGAAAACGGATTAAAAAATCTCGTGACACCAACCAGTAGATAGTGCTGGAGTGGAATCGCAACCGCAATAAAGACAAGCGCCAACACGGCTGCGCCCACAGACCATCTTTTCACCGATCGCAGGTGTAAAAAGCCGACTTTTTCCGCCTTCTGAACCAACGGACGCACATTCTCCTTAGCGCGTTCGGTTAGAGACCGGCCAACTTCGCTTTCCACCTCCTGGATGCCTTCCTGATCCATAAGCTCGTAGTACTCCAGCGCCACCGCATCTTCTTCCGGAAGCACGGAATCCATGTAGGAAAGAATATGCCTGTCCGACCACTTCCGCCTGAGTGGCAGGAGCATGGTAAACCAGGCAACACTCCCCAGCGCGCCTAGAAAAATGAGCAAAAGAGCCAGCCGTATTACAGGCCCAAGATGCAGCCACCAGTCCAGGAACAGGAAAAGCGAAAGAAGCGCAAGGAAGGTGATTGCCATTCTGGCTGAGCCTGAACAGCAGAGACTCGTCCTGAGACGTTTCCGGAACACATCGCATAATTTTCTGGTCTCTTTAGAGCTCATTAATCATTACCTCTCATAAATCGGCAGATAACCGTAGGGGGCCTGCAACACAATTGCCGCCAGCGCAGTAGGATAAACCACGTTTTCATGTTCATCGGTAAACTCCCCGTCTTCGCGCTGCATTGCCTTGAAAACTTTCGTCACTTTTTTAAACCATGGAACCCAGTAATCGTCGCCTGAAACGTATGTGGCAAGACTCGCGTAAAAACATCCGTAGATAAAATATCTGCGCTTTATAAGATCGTCAATCGTGTAACGGCGGTATTCGTAGTCAATCCTCTTGATGGCGTTTGGTATGAGAATACTGTCAACATCCCCCTGATTGCAGAGAGAAATAACCGCTGCTCCGCCAAGCCGGGCCGAGGCGTGAATGCCCCAATACCTGTAGCGGAACGTTCCATCCGGGAGCGCGCAATTTGCAATATAGTCAACGCCGCGTTTTATGTTTTCTCCTGAAACGGTAAATCCGGATTTCTTGGCTGTTCTCAGAACCCACAGCGCTGTCGCCGTCACGGACATATCGCTTTGCCCTTCCGAAGAATACTGGTACCTCCATCCGCCGTCAAGCTTCTGACTCTCGTTAATAGCCTGCAATGCCCTGGAAATTATTTCCCTGACCTCCGGACGCGCTGGCACTTCGCCGTATGCCAGGAGAAGGGCCAGGGTAGAATAGAGATGTTCATACATCGGACCATACTTATTGCTCCCTTTTCCTGCAATAATCCCGTTAGCATCGGCGTTTTTGATAAGATAATCGACCGCGGCCATGATTTCTTTTCCGAAACGCCCGATATTGGGCCTGCTTCCCTCGGCCATAAGCGCAAGACAGGCCAGCGCTGTCACGCCGGTATTGCCCGGGTATCTTGGATCGGACCATGCGCCCGATGCATTCTGACTTGCAACAAGGAACTCCAGCGCCTTTTCCTTCATCTCAACTACCTGCGGGGTAAGAAGCTGCCGGGGCATTGTGCTGCGCTCGGTTATTCGAGGAAGAACCAGGAACGCGGGATCCTTTCCGACAAAGGTCGGCCCCCTGGCCTCTTCTTTCTGCCGAAGCAGCCTGTCCGCCAGGTTCTCGTCTTTGGACAGCTTCTTTTCGGGTTCCTTCCCGCTTGATTCCCGGTCCGTCTTTTCATCTTTTGGAGCCCCGAGACTGACCCCGGCAAGGACAGCAACAACCAGGCCCGCACAATAGAGTCGATTGAGTATTGTCATTATAAAAGCCCCCAGTATTTACGCAGGCACCATTCACCCGAAATCAGCAAAACAAACAGAATCAGAAAGATAGCTCCGTCCCAGACTTCAACCTGGACAAGTTCAGAGATGCGCTGAGGATCATCTGGTATGGTTTCAACCAGCTTTGAAACTTCTCTCATATTCCGATAATCGAAATATTCTCCTCCCGTCTCCGATGCCAGGTTCTGCATTGCCACAAGATCAGCGCTTGTATCCTTCTCCTCCAATGATTCCATACGCACCATAAAACTATGATCAACATCAAAAAGAGCCTTGGCCTCTGTGTCCGATTCCGGCGCGCTCTGCCTGCAATTCACCAGCTTACTGCCAACTCGTCGAACCGTATAGGCGCCGCGGTAGATCATTTCGCCGCCCGGATCGGGTTGGAGCCGCACCATGCGTTTTTCGCCTTTCTCGCTGGAAACCGATGCATAGAGAGGCATTCCCTGGAGCTGAGCCATTAAAGCCGGATCTAGTAATCGCAGCCGGATTTCCACTTTTTCCCCGGGCGCATAAACCGTATTGTCTGTATCCAGCGCCACCTGCTGCTGGGTGCCCTTAAGCCGGGTTTCTCCCATATAGCGGATGATCCTAACCCACAACCGGTCATAATCAAAGCTCTCGAATGGATATCGCCAGAGCCACAAAGAATTTATCCCGGAATAGAAAACTGCGCCCTCTCCGTATCGCTGTATCGCCATCAGACAGGTTTTGCCCCCGCCCTTGCCGTCAGAGCCGCTTTCCTCGAGCAGAGACACAGCGCCAGGCTTGACATGTTCCACAGGGTGTCGCCAGTAGAATTCCGGAAAGGTTTCCCATACGCTTTCGTTAAGACTTTCATCCCCTGCTGCCAGCATGATCGGATGCCCTTTGCCAAGTGGCGTACGCACGGCCCCGAAAGGTTCTGAGAAATGCTTAAAATGATCGTGCATGACGTTTTTATTTATATCTACCGGCAGAAGATTCCGGATCTTTACAGCATGAATCTGCACAAATTTGGCAAGGCTGTAATTTCGGCCCGCTACAATAACCATACCCCCGCCTTTTCGGACCGTGTTTTCCATAGCGGCTACCTGCTGTGAACTCAACTCATTGGGATTTGCGTCAAAGAGTATAACCACATCAAATTTTGACCATCCGTCCACCGTTTGCGGCAACCGTTCAAGGTTGTTGTTTCCCTGCTGGATATAATCGACGTCACTGGACTGGAGGAAACAGGAAAGTTCAACAATCGGGTCGCGCAGCAGCGCGGGAACCATGTATAAGTACTCACGTGTGGGTTTGCTGGCTATCATGATAACGCGGAGCGTCTTCTTGACAATCTTGATGTGCATCACGGATTCATTGTTTTCAGAATTCACCTCGTCCTGGTATACGGGCAATTTCAGAGTAAATTTCCTGGTGCCTTCGTTTTCCGGTATCATGGCAATTGAAACGTGGCTTTCTCCCCGCTCCAACGTCACTGGCTTCGATGCAATTTTTTCGTCTTCTTCGTAGAGGGAAAGCTCGGTCTGCAAACTATCCCTGATCTGGTTCATAATTTTAACATCAAAAATAAGCACATCGCCAAGGCTGGCCTCGTTCCCCACGTTTACCTGGTCTATCCGCAAATCCCGCAGGGGGTGTTCGGTTCCGGCTACAATAGTATGAATAGGAACACCCGCAGAACGCGCCTGGCGCAGCGCCGCATCAATATCTTTGCCTCCTGTCTGACGTCCATCGGTCATCAGTACAAGCCCGGATATCTTGTTGCCTGATAAATCGCGCAATACGTCTACAATAGAATCTCCGATATTGCTGTATTCTCCAGCCGGAACCGGCTCATCAGGGAAAATTTCGCTTCTGGTCAGCGCCGGAATGTCTTTCTTCTCTCTCAACGGCAGTTCCTTGTGAATTGCTGTCGTATCGGAAAAAGTGAACACTTTGACAGGCTGCTTAAGTGTCAGTTCAGACTGTAGATCCTCCAACACATGCCTGGAGACGTCGATACGTTTCCTGTCGGCGCCGGTCATCTCCCTGACCAGTGGATTGTCACGGGTGGCAGGAAACGACATGCTCTTGGAATTATCAACCAGGAAAGCGGCAACCGGCGGCAGTTCCCTGACCTTTTCAATTCGAACGGCCGGTCTGGCAATTGCTATGAGCGCCAGCAGCGCCACCATCACGCGCAGCGACCAGAGCAGATTGCGTTGACGCCTTGTAAGCTGCCTGGCCCCTCTTGCCTCAACGCGGTATAAATGAGAATATAAAAACGAGAGAATAACCGCAAGCGCCAGCAAAAGGCCAATGAGAATTTCACCTGTCATCATGGTCAGCCTCATTCAGACACCTCCCCTTCCGTGGGCGCTCTGACAATGCTTCGGCGCCGTCCGTACCTGGCCGCAAGGAAGGTTTCAACGCATAGCACTAAGACCAGCATCCAGAGCAGCCACGATGCAAATTCCGTAACAGAATACAGCCGTGCCGCTGTATCGGAAAGCGAGACCTCCGGCGCGATCCAATGCCAGTCGCTGCCGGCAAACATATTCCTGCATTCCTCTTCCGAAAGAGATTCCAGTTCGCTTTCGCCTGCACCCTGGTTCACAACAAACTGGCGCCGCGGCAATGCTCCCGACGGAGCCTCCACGATCTGGTAGACACCGTGCTGCACGGTATCCGAGAAAGCGACTTCAAGGTTGTTCTCATCGCCGCCGACAGCAGAAGGCGTCAAGCGCGTCTTACTCCCGTCCGGTTTCTGTAGAAGCAGGTGGCGTTTGCTGACGTAGACCGGCTGGCGGAAAACATCGCCGGTTTCAAGGTTAACCATTCCATCCGGATTCCCGACAAGGTCGCGCGCTACCGACTGTACAAAAAGCGGAAATTCAGGGGCTGCCGGGAAATAGCTCCATCTTATCCCTGCTGTAGTGGCTGTAAATACAGCGCGGCCACGACCAACCGCCCTTTCCACAGTCAGCGGAGTTCCATCGGCAAGCGCAAGCATTACCCTGGCATTTTCAGCCTTCTTGATTCCGGAATATTTCAATACCCCCGCCTCGCTGGTCCCGGCTGCGCCCAGGCCGGTAAGGGACGAACGTCCAGATTTTTCAAAGCTTATTTCAGCTATGCCGTCTTTCCCTGTAATTTCTTTTTTCTCGATTTCACAAGGCAGAACGCCTTTCCCCTCATCGTATAGAAGCTTGTTGTACTCATACGCATTCACGTCAGGACCTGAAAAAACCCAGAGGTTACCGCCGGCTGCGACATACTGGTAAAGATTGCCTGCCATAACCTTGGTCAAAGTCCGCGTCTGTGTCATTATAACTAAAGGGTATTCTTCGAGGTTCTCGTAGGCTATCCGGGCAGGATGAATCACCTTGGAAGTAAAACGCGAGACCCGCGCCATCCCGGAGTGCGTAGGCGGATCCAGGGCAAGGGAAAGAAATGCGCTCTCGCGGTCAACATCCGGCAACCCGGGAATAACCTCCGCCTCGTTCTCAATTACAGCCCCGTCGTCAAGGATCAGCGCTTTGAAACTCTTTGGAACCGTAGCAAGGTACTTGCGGTTATTGTCAATATGGTGATTGTCGCCCTCGAGAACGACCTCAGCCAGGTGTTCGCCGGGATTCAAAAACTTGTGTTTGAATTTCACAACCTGCTCGGACCTATCAGTAGCGATCTCCCGCACATCCTTTTTGACTCCATCCACAATGAAAGCCAGCGTAGCCCTTGATTCCTCGCCGTCGTTACTGTCCGTATCTCCCCAGGTTCGGACATTTGCATTGAAAACAACAGGAATATCGGTGGTCATAACCTTTTCCTCGGGCGTAAAATCCGTAACAATATAGTTAAATTCAACTTCACCGCCCACGTCTACCATGAAAAGCCTGCTTGCATTGCTGATTTTGTTCATGAGCCGAGCCCCTTCGGCTGCGTTGTCGCTCCATGTCGTCTTCTGAAAATCGCTGAAAATATATACTTCGGGATTCTTCAGCTTTTTATTTTCAATGAAAGCCTGGACTTTTTCCAAGGCCCTGTTCGCGGAGCAGATGCCAAGACCTGAACGCAACGCTTCTATTCTCGCGGCTGCCGTATAGAGGTCTTCCTCTTGTTCAAAAAGGAATTCCGGCCTGTTGGTAAAATGTAGCAGGGTCACCGTGGTCTTTTCCGGCAGCGACCGGATCAAGTCCGCGGCTTTTTTCTGCGCCATGCCGAAAGCCGTGGTCAAACCAACCTGTTGGTTCATGCTCCCGGTTCCATCCAACGCGATAACAACATTCCGCTCCCTGGCTCCGCCAATCAGACCTTTCTGCAACACTGGCCTCGAAAGCGCAAAAATCAGAAAAAGCAGACCCAGCGCCCTGACAAGCATCAGGATTCGATCCTGGCGGCGGATCTTTTCCTGTTCCTTGTTATCAAGAATGAAACGCAAGGTGGGAAGTTCCACCTGCCGTTTGCGCCTGCGGAAGAGCCAGTCAATCAGCCATGGCAGGCCGACAAGAACAAGCCCCGCAAGAATTAAAGGATTTGTAAAAAATGAAAACATAAATTTGTGGAACTACGACGGAAACCTCAAGTTGTAAAAAATGGGTTGTGCCGCTCTACTTGTCCCCTCCTTCCGACTTGGGGCGCCCCGCATAGAATTTCTCGTAAAGATGCGAGGTCGGACGAATGATAAATCGGGTTGATGCCCAAGGCGACCTGCCGCGATGTACAGGCAATTGACTATTCCGGGGGAAATTCCCGGTATGTCTGGTGATAGTTTCGTCGCCCATCTTGAACTGAAGAACTGAAAGCATTGCCTCTTCATTCTGGAGGAACGGCTCCGAATACCTGTCCTTGTGCTTGTCATTGAAATGCAAAAGCCTAATGGTCCGGTCGCCTGCTTTCCGCCCCTTGGCGCCAGGCTGATTGGGAACAGTCAAGGTCGCCTTAACCTCGAAGTCTTTCATCATATCCGCAAAAATAGGATGCAGATCGCGATACAACTGCATATCCAGCGGCGTCTCTACCGGAACCGGATTCTCAATCTCTTTGCCGTCTTTCGACTCGGCTCCCACCAGGTGTATATGAATGTCTCCAACATGCTGGTAGCTGTGCACGCGTTTATACACTGGATTAAACCGGAGACGAACCATGGGAGCCGGCGGTCTTCTTTGCACAAAGGGGTTTGGCAGCCGCAAATCTTCGATATCGCCGATATTATAAACCGTCACCCTCTCCCGGCTGCCGTCGGGATACTTTTTCTCGTCATGGCTTTTGAGAGTCAATCCCTTCCCCATATCCTTCATGCGCGCCTGCGCGCCTGCGCGGCCGAGGTAGCGGGTCAGACCCGATCCATCGTCAAGATCCAGCAAGGCCTTCGAAAAACGGAGACGCTCAGTCATCGTAGCGCTACCATCGTCGTGCATATCAATAGCCAGCTCCAACTGCAGACACCCGGTCATCGCGACCATCGCCAACATGGCCGATAATAAGACAACCGACTTTTTTAATGTTCCGTTCATAGCTGTTTCCATTTTTCGTTTCTGCCGGACGAATCTGACAAGTCAGACAGGTCCGGCCCGTCCCGCAAAATCCCCACTATTATTCAGGCGCCGCCAAGATCACTTTGTCGCCCCCATGCAACGCCATGCGGCCGTTATGGGCCACGCCTGAAGCGGACCCATGCTCCCCGAAATTACCCGAAGCCTTAAGCTTAAGCCTATGCATCAGATAGCCGTTGGTCAAATCAAACGCTTTCAACTCAAAATCCTGCCGATCGCGTATTTGTACTATCCCGATAGTTCCGTAGAGCGAGCGCCGAAGCTCAACCTCCGGCCGACCCTTGTAGCCCTTCTGCTCGCTGGGACCAAAAAGGTTCTTGCCGGTCTTGCAATCCAGTCCAACAAGGTAAAAGCCCTGGCCGGCATGCGGACGGATGCCGTACATTTTGCCCTCGCGGATCCGCATAGAGTGGATAGGCCGCGGCATCTTGCGGTCTTTGGGATCGGTGTGCCACAGCACTTCTCCGGTCTCACTTGAGAGCATGTAGATCGCGTCAACGTCATAGTCTTTCTTGAGCACTGCCAGGTAATCGCCCTCAAGCTCGAAACGCAATGAAGGCTCCCGGGTCATATCGTTGTTGTCTATCAGCCGTTTCCAGGCTACCCGCATGGTACGGGCGTCGAGCATGATATAGTAAAATCCATCCGTAACAACCAGGCGGTCGCCGTCGTACGCAATCGGCAACGCTTCCGGTCCTTTTTCCAGAAGCGGGTGTTCCTGGTGCATCGACAAATCCGGCAAATCAAGACGCCCGATCAGCTGGCCGGTCGAGCGATAGCGAACGGTCAGATTAAAAGGCATGCTTCGCACGCTGATAAGCAGATCGCCGCTCAAATATGGCTCGCTATATAAATCGCCTTCCTCGCGTTCCTGCCATGCGACTTCACCCCGCGGATCTTCCGTGCCGAGATATAGCGCAATCGTGTCGGTCTGACCAGCCAGGAAAAGCAGATCGCCGCTCATCATTGAGTTCCTGATTTCAAAATCAAAAGGAACACGATACCGCCAGTTGAGCTTCCCGTCCGACAGGTTGAAAGCCAGCACATCAGACTGGCCGAGCACAACGACTATGTCTTCGTAGGTGTAGGCCTCAAAAAAGCCGGGCTCCTGCCCCTGTCCTTCAAGCCGAATCTCATCAAACCACGTTTCGCCTCGCTTTTCGGTGGCTTTCCAACGCGTTTCGCCCTTTCCCGACTCCACGGCGTATAGCAGAAACTTATTGTCAAACCGGGTGCGAACGCGTCCGCCGAGGAAAAGGAGATCCGGTTCGATTTTCACCTCGCCTTTACGCTCAAGCAACAACCAGGATGGCGTTCGCTCCTCCTCAAAATCAATTTCCTTTTCGGTGAGGGGAAACGTGATGTCTGCCGGCGCGATCCCTGGCGGGGCAAGCAGTCGATCCGCATAGTTCTTCGGCAAGGTCAATCCTGCGACCCGGGCAATATCCGCAAGCCTCCAGAGCCGTTGTCGAGCGGCCGCTGCCTTGCTCAACTGCGATCCGGCTTCCTCCAGGCTGCTGCCTGTCTCATCCAGTAACGACTCCAACGCCTTCTGGGCCGCCTCCGTCCCCGGATATTCCGGCATGCGGAGCATCTTCTCCTCGCCTGTCACCTCGCCAATAGCATCTTTTGCCATGGTCTCGAATTCAGCCGCGAAAGAGTCGGATCCGCTTCGCAGACGATTTAACTGCCCTGCAGCCCATCCTCCAGCCCTAACTGTCAGATCTTTTTCCAGCGGCGAGAGTGCGCCGAAATACAGAGGCATCCCGCCTTTCAACAATTCAGCAGCCTTCTTCAGCGCGGGGGAATGGGGAATCCCGCTTACATATGTGCGGGTCTGGTCCAGAATGGATGCTGAAATTTTCGAAAGCCGGTCGCGGTCCACGCCGCTGATCGACGAGACCGGATATCCATAATGGCTGTAACTCGAAACCACTGACTGCAATTGCAATGCGGCATTTCGAAAATCGCCTTTCCTCGTGTAGGCGTCCGCGATTGCAAAACGTGTCTCAAGCTCATCGTCCATAGTGGTAACCGTTCGGGTCATACCCAGGCAATGCTTTGTTTCTCCTTCTGAATCTGCCGCGCGGATACGGCTACGCGCCAGAGTCCTGTGCGCTCTATAGAGTTGCTGTTTGACCAGAGTGCGAAAGTCCTCATCTTCGGACGGCAATGCGCTCAAACAGGCATTCATGAGCTTCGCAGCATCCGCTATGCGGCCTTCGCCTGTGGCCACCTCCGCCAAGGCAAACAGACCGGTTGCGTCGCGCCTGCCCGACAGATTGCGCTTGACCACATCCGCATCGTAGACCATTTCAACCTGGCGGGGTCCGAATCTCAGTTCAAACTGAGTTCCGAACCGCTTAAAGGTCATGCGGGCAAACGGCAGAAATTGCGAATGCTCGTTCTCTGCGGGTTCTTCTTTTACGATGGACTCAAGCAGCTCGATTTCTTCCTTAACCCTTTTTCCTTTTTTGCCGGACTCTTTCATGCTCTTGAGCCATTTAACGCTTTCTTTAATGGTTGTCTCCGTTGCAGCCAGCAATGTCGATCCGAAATAATGGCGGCGATTGGTAATGGGACGTTCCTTCTCAAATAAATTGAACGCCGCCATATTAACCGCATAATCCCACCATGGATATCCCCAGTGGGCCACCCCGCCGACAATAAGTTGGCCGGTATTACTGAGAAACGGCCGGCTTTGTATCTGGTAGTTTTTGTTACGATGGTTCAGGCATCGGATGTTAACAGGGTACCTCGTGCCAGTGCGGTCATACCCGATACGAACCGTTTTCTTGGGATGAGGAGCAATGGGATCTTCGAGCTGATCGGCCACTTCGCCGGTCTCTGGATCAAGAAGAACCATCGGGCCCTTATCGCCTCTGCGTCCCGACCGACCGCTGCTTGCCATAACCAGCTCCCCGGAAGGCAGCGGTCCAAGAAAATGCGCTGTGCCGCCTCTTTTCTGGGAAGTCCAACGGACTTTTCCCGTGCGGCGGTCAAGCTTGAACATAAACTTTGAATCAACAGGCAGCACGTACAGATCCTCGCCGATCAGCAACGGCTGCTGGCCATACCAGAACATCGGGCGGTGGGGGTAAACATATGCCCCGGCGACAGATCCCCCGCCTTCTCCGAACTGCCGGGTTGCGTCGTGAACCGCATGATTCCGGTCATGCGCATAATACGGATAGCGCATGATCCATTTAATCCGGCCAGACAGCGCATCAAGCGCCGCTATAGCGCCCGCGTTTGTAGTGTAATAAAGTGTGCCCTCATTATAAAGCGGCGGCGAAGCAAAGCTCAGAATCCTGTTGCGCCGTCGTACCGAGCCGGCCTCGAACAGGCCGGGGCGCAATCGACTTAAACGCTTTTTCCAGCGAATGCGTCCGGTAACGCTATCGAAGGCTATCACTCCGTATTCGGTGTCAGTATGCGTGTCTCCCGCGATATTGTCCTGTATGTAACCGGCAAACACAGTCATCGGACCGCCCGCTGGCGCAGCCTCGAAACGCATATTTGCCTCTTCTTGCGATGTTGCCACCATAGGCCCGTAGGCCCAGCGCATTTGGCCTGAAATCTCGTCAAGCGCAACCAGTGTGGGCCCTGACTGATATATGCTTGTAAACACCATCCCGTCCTGCACCAGCACATCCTCATGCGTGTATTTGCGCTCAGGCGGGTTCTGCCAGCTGACCCGTCCGCCCATATTGTTGCGCCATCGAAGTTCGCCGTTGAGCAGCGAACGGCTATACACAATATTCTTGTGCCGGTATATCACGCTGTCGCGAGTAATCACCGGGTTGGAATAAACGTAAAAATCGCGTCGCGTATAAGGCAGCGCCTCACGCCATTCCGGCTCCTTCAGTCCCATCGGATCATCAGTGGGAGGCATCAGATGATAGTCGTTGGCCGACAGGTTCGGGGGACAGATCTGCTGAGAGAATTCCTCTGGAACCGACGGTTTAGCCGACTCAACTTCGGCTTTAAATGTCTTTAATACTTCGGGTTCAAGTTGGCTTTTGCTTTCGTCTTTAGTCACGGCTTTGAGGTCGACCTCATCGCCAAGCAGGCGCGCGCAATACATCGTTTTAAGCCGCAATTCAGGTGTGCGCGCGTCAGCATCGGGAAAGTGCTCGCGCACCATCCTATAATACTCCAGCGCCTCCAGCCAGTGACCCCGATCCATGGCCGAATCCCCGAGCGCAAGCATCGCCGGCGCCCCATAGGAAGTCGCCAACATCAGGTCTCGCACATGCGCGAGCCCCTCAAGCGAGTGATTTCTCCAGGCCAATTCAAATGCATCGCGGGCGCGGGCATCGTATTTTGTGCGGTACTGCTCCAGGCTATTGGCCGGGAAACCGAGCATGCGGAGCTGCGAGTACTGGGTGACCGGAACAAATACGCCGTATTCGCTAACACGATAAAGTTCTTCAGGATACCTGTTGATGACCTGCTGATATATTTCCAATGCCTCGGCATATTGTCCCTGCGCTTCGCGCTCCCGTGCCGCTTTCATCAACGCGTATGCCCGGTCCGACTCCGAGATCAGGTTGAACGTTAAAAAAGATTCCTCGGTCGAAATCTTCATAACCTCGGAATCCGGGCCCGAACGGCCTACGTGCAGTTTCTTATCGAGAAAGTCGGGCTTATATTCTTTGTAGCGCTGCTCGAACAGATCCTGCCAGGCCTCCGAAGCCTCCTCTTTGTCCGTTTCCTCCGCAGGGCAAAGGCCCGCCCAGAAAAAAGCCGCCAGACATAATAACACTATTACTTTGGATCGAATCATTTTAATTCATTCTTTTGTCTGTCTGCTCTTTGCAATTTCAGGATGCAACAATTAGGCTTGAGTCGCCTTTTGAAAAACAATCAGCATCAGGAATCACAATGAAGCCAAGAATTGAGCAGTCTGCACTAAGACCTGTATGAACGTCAAGAAAAAATCAGAGACACGATAAAAAAATTTTGTCAAAATCCGTCGCTTCCAGTCCTGCGCTTCCCGGAAATACAGCGCTTGGCTCCGCAACCATGGCGGCGGCGCCATGAAATTCAAAAGAACTGCCCCACTTCCAGCTTGACACCCAAAACACGACCTGCAAACCTTTGAGATCATATTATAAAACCAGAATCCGGGAGACAAATTATGGACCTTGAAATAATT
>CAZIXB010000003.1:0-36784 GCA_964543205.1 uncultured Victivallales bacterium | reverse complement strand
CCAACCTTTGCAGAGATTTCGCGTCTTTTCGCGCCTTTCGTAGTTAACTCCCCCTATTCCCCCATCCCAAAATGACCAATGACCCCCCGGCTATCCATCACACCGGGCTGTCTTCATTATCCTGTCGCAAAGTTCCGCAAATCCTATCCCCGCCCCGGCCGCTGCCTTTGGCAGCAGACTCGTTTCCGTAAAACCTGGTATGGTGTTTATCTCCAGAACATACAGCGAACCGTCCTCGCCCATCCGAAAATCAACACGCCCGAAACCCCTGCAACCCATACACTGAAACGCATTCAATGCCAGATCCCCGCACCGGCCGGCAACATCGCGCTCCACAGGCGCAGGCGCCAGATATCGGGTCATTCCCTTCGTATATTTCGCATTGTAGTCATACCACTCTTCCGGCGCAACAATCTCTATCAATGGCAGCGATTTTTTACCGACCACCCCGACAGTAAGCTCTTTGCCCTTAATATACTTTTCTACCAGTATCCGGTCGCCGTACGAAAAAGCGCTGGAAACCGCGGCTTTCCAACCAGCTTCGTTGAGGACCCTGGAAACACCCAGGCTGGAGCCCTGGGCAACGGGCTTAACAACAACGGGAAACGGAAGACTCCTGCTGTCCCCAGGCCCGAGGACTTCGTATGGCGCTGTCGGGATTCCGTCCTTTTCAAATATTTTCTTCGAAAGCTCCTTGTCAAAAGCCGCCGAACTGGCTTGCGCACCCGAACCGGTATAAGGGATTCCAGCGCGGTCCAGAACCTCCTGGATGCCGCCGTCTTCGCCGAATTCCCCGTGAAGCGCAATAAAAACCGCCTCTGCTTCAGAAGGAAGCTGTGGGTTCGCGTCTACAACATCCACAGTTTCAACCTCGTATCCAGCCTCGCTCAGTCCCCTGGAAACAGCGGCTCCTGAAGACAGTGACACCTCCCTTTCGGATGAAAAGCCTCCCATCAGCACAGCCACTCTTTTAAATCTTCCTGTCATGACCAACAAACAACCTCCGTTTTAAGCCTGACTTTAAACCGCAAAGCAACCTCTTCGCGAGCTTTTTCCATTAACGCAATAACGTCCGATGCAGTGGCCGAAGGCTGGAGAGTTATGAAATTCGCGTGCTGAATTGAAAAAGCCGCGCCTCCAACAGACCGCCCCTTCATGCCGGCCTGCTCAAGCAGCTTTCCGGCATAGTTCCCGGGCGGATTCTTAAAAACAGACCCGGCCGACCGCATTCCCTTCATCCAAGCCCTTTTTTCCGCTATTTCCAGCCTTCTCCCGCGAATTTCACGCCTGTTCCCTGCGCTAATATTGAAGCACGCTTCAAGAGCAATAGCGTTCTTGAGGCCGGAACAGTTTCTGTAGGAAAAACCAAGATCTTCCCGCCCCGCCCGGCAGATGCGCCCACTGGCATCACAGTATTTTACCCATTGAACACAATCGGCAATTTCACTGCCCCATGCGCCTGCATTCATTCGCAACGCCCCGCCGACAGCGCCGGGTATCCCATGCATGAACTCCATGCCGGCCAAACCCTCGTTTTCAAGCCCATCAAGAAGAGCGGCAAGCGACACTCCTGCTCCAGCAACAATAGTGTTTTTGTTTCGCCGAATATGTTTGAAACCAGCCCCGGCTAGTCGCAAAACCACGCCCCGCACACCGGAATCAGGAACAATAACGTTGCTGCCTGCGCCCATTACCCGCCAAGGCGCTTTTGCTGCCGAACAATGCGAAACCAGTCTGCACAGATCAGGTTCATCGGCAATATCGGCCCATAAATCCGCGCTGCCGCCAACCCCGAGAGTTGTTTTCCTGCCTGCGGGTTCGTCAACACGCACAACAGATTGCCGACTCAAGTGCGCGCGAAGTTCTTCAGCTTTCTGTCGCAACTCATTCTCTGCGGCTACAGGGCCGGAGCCGAAGGGATAAACTCCCGATTGCTCGCATTCGCGAGCCCAGCGGGCTATTTCCACAATATCTCCGGCGCCGACCACAAGCAGAATATCGCCGCATTGAAGATTCGCGGCAAGATAACCCTTTATCTCTTCCAGGGATCGCCCCAATATACACTCAAGTCCCGGACTGGCCTTCCTGAATCGCTCATAAAGATCGGCGATCCTTCCGCCGGGCACAGGTTTCTCAGAGGCGGCATAGACGGGCGCAAAAACGGCCTGGTCAACACCCTCGAAAGCCAGGGGAAAATCGTTGCCAAGCGCAAGAGTGCGGCTATACCGGTGAGGTTGAAAAACGGCGACAATCCGGCGATGGCTCAAGCCCCGGCCGCAAAAGGGCGCCTGGGACACCGATCCGACAAGCGCAGAGATTTCGGAAGGATGATGGGCATAGTCGGAAATCACCATAATGCGCTCATTGTCAACAACCCGCTCAAACCGGCGGGCGGGCAATTCCAACCTGCCAACCGCATCAACAATTGCGCCTGTATCAACGCCTGTCCAACCGGAAACTGCGATGGCTGCCAGGAGATTAAGGACATTGTGCCGGCCAGGCAACGGAAGCTCAACACGGCCTGACTCCCTGCCGCCGCATACAAGGGTAAAGGACGAGGCTAAACCCGCCGAATCCATATCTGCTGCCCTGTAAAAAGCTTGTTCGGAAAAACCGTACGACCGTGACAATTCATGATCCCCGCAGATTTCAGCGGCGCCTGGACTGTCCGCGCAATACACTACCCTGCTGCACCTGCGCACAAATGAAGCAAAACATTCCCTGAATGCGCCTGCATCAGCAAAGTTTTCCATGTGATCGAACTCAATATTGGCAACAACTCCAATATCCGGCGAATAAAGCTCAAGTGTCCCGTCGCTCTCGTCGGCCTCGGCTACGAAAACGCGCGCGTCTCTGTCGCGCCCGGCCACGCCTCCCAGCGAAGAAGTCCAGCCTCCAATACACCAACTCAAAGGAATGCCTGAAGAACGCAATATCTGGGCAATAAACGATGATGTTGTGGTCTTGCCGTGTGTTCCGGCAACTGCCACCGACCCGGGGGATTTCAGCAGCAAAGACAGAACCTCACCCCTTCGCGCAACCGGTATACCCGCGGCTTCAGCAGATTCCAACTCTTCACAATCTTCAGGAACCGCTGAACTCCTGATCACAAGATCCGCCCCGTCTTGAAGATGTGAAATGCTGTGTCCCTCCAACACTCGGATGCCCCGACCGGCAAGCCAAAGAGCCGGTTCGCCGGATTTAACATCGCAACCGCTGACATCAAAACCCAGCTTTTTAAGGTGAAAAGCCAACCCGGCCATTCCAACGCCGGAAATGCCAAGCATGTGGATCACACCCCGGCGCTTGCGTAAAAACCCGGAAAGAAATGAAAACAAACTCTGTTCAACTGTCGGCATGAACATTCAATAACACAACCCTCCGCGCATCGCAACCCCGCACGCATCATTCCCGGCCAGCTTCTACTTGTCACAGCGGCTTAACCCATGTACATTTCTGCATAAACGAAAGATCTTACTTATGCGTGATAAAATATCGGTCTGCATAACAACAGGAAACGAGGAACATAATATCCGGCGATGCCTGGAAAGCGTCAAATGGGCCGACGAGATCGTCGTTGCCGACAGCTTCAGCGACGATAATACCGTTAATATCTGCAGGGAATATACCGACCTGGTGTACCGGCATCGATGGCTCGGCTATATCGGACAGAAAAATCTCACCAAGGACCTGGCGTCAGGTTCCTGGATTCTTTTTATTGACGCCGACGAGGAAATCTCCGACAAACTCCGCGATGAGATACTCAACGAATTCAACAGCGGCCGTTGCAACGAGCTGGCCGGATACTACTTTCCCCGCATGGTCCACTACCTTGGACGCTGGATAACCCATGGGGACTGGTATCCCGATCTAAAGCTCAGGCTATTCCGTAAAGAAAAAGGCACATGCGCAGGAAGAGAACCGCATGACAGAATCACCGTGGACGGCCCTACCAAGCGGCTTCAGGGGCACATGTACCATTACACTTACGAAGACATTGCCGAACAAGTGGCAACCTTGAACCGCTTTTCAACAATAACTGCAACCGGCTGGTCGGCAGACGGCAAAAAATTCCGTCTCATAGACATTCTTTTCCGTCCGAAGTTTAAATTCTTCCGAAGCTATATCTTAAAACGAGGATTCATGGACGGCTTTCCCGGTTTCGTCATAGCGGTCAACAGCGCGTTCGGCGTCTTTGCAAAATACGCAAAATTGTGGGAAGCAAACCGTTTCCACAACTCTTCCGGGTCAAAAGCTGCCAGGCTTAGCAATGAGACGGAAAACAGAAATTAATCCGGCCTGTATGATTGGATAAGCCGGGAGCCTGCCCCTGAAAAGAAAATTATATGATACATGACAAAAAAGTTGCGGTTCTAATGCCTGCTTATAACGCGGAATCGACATTGGAACAAACACACTCCGAAGTTATCCGCCAGGAGGTTGTTGACCAGGTTATTGTAGTCGACGACGCCAGCAGAGACCGCACCGTCGAGATAGCCAGAAGCCTTCCGAAAACCAGGGTGATCGTACACGGTAAAAACCTCGGCTACGGAGGCAACCAGAAAACATGCTATCAGAACGCCCTGGAAGACGGCGCGGATATAGTTGTCATGGTGCACCCGGATTATCAATATACGCCGAAACTCATTCCAGCCATGGCTCACATGATCGCCAACGGTCTTTACCATTGCGTCCTTGGCTCACGCATTCTCGGTGGCCGCGCGGTGAGGGATGGAATGCCCTTGTGGAGATACGTCTCAAACCGATTTCTAACTCTATTTGAAAACATAATGCTGGGAGCAAAGCTTTCCGAGTACCACACCGGCTACCGCGCATTCTCGCGCGAACTGCTGGAAAAAATACCGATGGAAAGGAATTCGGATGACTTCGTATTCGACAACCAGATGCTTGCGCAGATCCTCTGGATGGGCTACACAATCGCGGAAGTAAGCTGCCCGACACAGTACTTTCCCGATGCTTCTTCCATCAATTTCTCCAGAAGCGTCAAGTACGGCCTCGGCTGCCTGAGCACAGCAACTCAATTCCGGCTCGCAAAGACCGGCATATTCCATCCGAAATTGTTCAAAAGTCTTCCCCACAGTTTATGAATCATTCAACAGAAAACACCATGGCGCCGCCAGAAAACCACATACCTGCGGATATAGAAACTGCTTCTGAAGACTATGCTCAAAGATTCAGCGGCTCAACAGGCCGCTGGATGCTGAAGGTTCAGGAAAGCATAACTTTATCCATGATACAGCGCGCCGGATCTTCAGAAATCCTTGACGTTGGCGGGGGGCACGGCCAGCTTGCGGCGCCACTCGCAGAAAAGGGCTATCCGGTAACGGTGACCGGAAGCGCGCTATCGTGCAGAAACCGCCTCGAACCGTTTATCGAATCAGGCCGAATATCGTTTGTTCTTAATAAGAACAAACGTCTTCCCTTCGAAGACAAAGCCTTTGAGACCGTGATATGCTTCCGCCTGCTGCCTCATTCCCCGGACTGGCCGGAACTTATAAAAGAGCTTTGCAGGACAAGCTCCGATTCGGTCATAGTCGATTACCCGACAATACAAAGCCTGAACAGATTCGCCGGCGCGTTGTTCAGGGCAAAAAAGAAACTTGAAGGCAATACGCGCCCTTTTACCCTCTTCAGGCACGCTGAAATCGAAAATGCCTTTAACAGCGAAGGTTTTGAAATCGAACGCCGGACAGGGGAATTCATGCTGCCAATGGTTCTTCACCGGTCCCTCGGGTGCGTGCCGCTGTCGTCGCTTCTTGAACAGGGATTCCGAATAACGGGCTTGACGAAACGGTTCGGATCGCCTGTAATCAGCCACCTGAAAAGAAAGCGAAAATAGAAATTTACGGCCGCTCGGCATATGTTTCATGCCTTAAAGCAGGCGCCGCCACGGCAGCGCAGGCAACAAACGGCCGTAACATGGTTTTTGTTTGAGGACCGGATTATGTGCGGGATATGCGGATTTACATGGAAGAATCACGGACTTGCTGCGCGCATGAACGGCAACCTCGCCCACCGCGGTCCGGATCAGCATGGCATTTACACCGATGAAAATGTTTCACTGGGTCACCGGCGGCTCAGCATCATCGATCTGTCCGAACATGGCCGTCAACCCATAACAAACGAAGACGGGTCAATAGTTGTTGTTTTTAACGGCGAAATTTACAATTTCCGGGAAATCCGCCGAGAGCTGCAAAGCAAGGGCCATATCTTCAAGGGACATTCCGATTCAGAAATTATAGTCCACGCTTACGAAGAATACGGCATAGACTCAGTCCATCGTTTCCAGGGCATGTTTGCGTTTGCGCTCTGGGACAAGAAAAAACAATCTCTCTACGTCTTCCGGGACCGGATAGGCATTAAGCCGCTCTATTATGCCGTTTGCAATGGCCAATTGATTTTTGCCTCCGAAATAAAGTCGCTGCTGGAGTGCCCGCAAGCGCCGGCAAGACTGAACCGCCAGGGTCTTTACCATTATCTCGGACACGAGTTTGTGCCCGCGCCAATAACGATGTTCCAGGATATATACAAATTGCCGCCGGGTCATTACATAAGCTGGCGGAATAGAAAATATTCCGTAAAAGAATACTGGGATCTTGAATATCCCGAACCTCCCGGGATTACAGACCCGGATGAAGCTGTCCGCTGCGTAAAAACCTGCCTTGAAGATGCGGTGAAGTCCCGCCTGGTCAGCGATGTTCCACTGGGAGCCTTCCTCTCCGGCGGACTGGACTCAAGCGCTATTGTAGCCATGATGCGCAAGCATATACCCGGCAGGCTCAGGACTTTCACAATCGGCTACGAGGACAAGAGTTTCAGCGAGTTGGACTACGCAAAGACGGTTTCCGAAAAATTCGAGACTGAACACCATACGCTAATGATAAACCGGATGACTCCCGAAAATATCGAAAAATCAATATGGCACCTCGACGAACCTATGACCGATCTTTCCTCCATTCCGCTCATGCTTCTGTGCGAGCAGGCCAAGAAGGATGTAAGCGTAATTCTCAGCGGCGAGGGAGGCGATGAGATATTTGCCGGCTATGACCGCTTCAAGGCTTCTCAAATCGACCGCTGGTTGCGCGTCCTTCCCCGCCCCATATTGAAAAAAATGATCGCCCCGGCAGTTGCAAAGCTGCCCGACCAGCCGCAGAAAAAGGGAGCAGTAAACATGCTGAAAAGATTTTTGGAAGGCGTCGCGCTGCCTTCGGAAGGCGAACAGATCCGGTGGCAGTTTTTCTCTTCGCCCGGTCTTGAATCAGAGCTTTACAACAAGACTTTCAAGGAGTCTGTCAACATGGACCCGTTTGCTCCGCTCAGGGCCATCCGGGAACGCTGCCGGACTACCGACCGGATTAACGCCGAACTGTACACGGATACACGATTCATGATGGTTGATAGTGTGCTAATGAAAGTCGATAAAATGAGCATGGCCAGCGCGCTTGAAATACGGGTGCCCCTGCTTGATCACCGCCTCGTGGAAAAGATGGCCCTGATGCCGGGCAAAATGAAACTGAAGGGACTCGAGACCAAACACATATTCCGCAAAGCTATGGAGGGAATGCTTCCGGAAAACATAGTTCACCGGGGCAAACAAGGCTACAGCCTTCCGGTTAAGAACCTGCTCCGGACCCAGCTCAAAGACTACATGATCGAACTCCTAAACGAGTCGCCTGTAATCAGGGAGAATATGAATATGCCTTGCGTCCAGCGCCTTATCGATGAGCACCTGACAATGAAACATAACCACAATCATGTGCTATGGGGAATGATTAACACGGCAGTCTGGCACAGGCGGTTCATTGAATCCTGACGGGGGAAAATGTCCATCTGTTCTTCCCTCCCGCGGCCTTGCGCCGTATTCTGAGTTGGTGTATTGTTTAAAGAATTGATACGGATTAACAATGACTAATAAAAAACAAAGCAACACCAAAGTCTCGGAAATGCGCAAGGGAAAGACTTCCTCAGCTTCGATGTACCGGTCGCTGATGTTCGGTTCCATGCCAATGGCGGCCGCGATAAGAGCTGAAATTGTCACTTCCTGCCTCTCCGGCATGCCCGGCGCTGCCGGACTTTTCCTGCGCAGCAAGCTCTATCGGCCGCTTTTTGCAAGCGCAGGCAGAAAAATAGTCATAGGCAGATACGTGACCCTGCGCCATCCCCATAAAATCACAATAGGCAACGGAACCATAATCGACGATAACGTTATGCTGGACGCAAAAGGCTCCTCAAACAGGGGAATAAGTATCGGCGAAGAGGTGTTCATAGGACGCAACACGATTGTGTATTGCAAGAATGGAGATATCGAACTGGAAGACAGGGTCAACATCTCCTCAAATTGCACTCTTTTCTCGTCGAATCGGCTGTCAGTGGCAAGCGGAACCCTGATTGGCGGCTACAGCTACCTTTTAAGCGGCGGCGAATATGACTATAAAAGCAATACGCCTTTTATCGAACAGTCGGGAATGAAGACATCCGGTCCGCTGCGCATCGGCGCCGACACATGGATAGGCGCCAGGGTGACGGTCCTGGATTCAGCAGGTTCCATCGGCGAGCGCTGCGTGCTAGGCGCAGGCGCGGTTGTGAACAAGGCTGTTCCGGCAAATTCTCTTGCAGCGGGGATTCCCGCCGAAATCAAGAAGAACATCCGGCCCGGACACGGCAGTCCGGAAACCGGACATGTCTAAAAACGGAGGAAAATGATATGAAGATACTTGTAACAGGAGGCACAGGTTTTACTGGAAAGGCGCTGGTCAAACGTCTGCTTGACGAAGGCCACGAAGTCACGGCGCTTGATTACAAGGAGGGACTGAAAACTGAAGAACTCCGGAAGTGGGGCGCAACGGTCAAGATCGGAACGGTGACCAACAAGGTTGTTGTGGATGAATGCATGAAAGATATTGATATTGTCCACCACCTGGCAGCGGCGTTCCGCGAACTTGATGTGCCTGAATCGCATTATGATGAGGTAAACGTTGAAGGCACCCGGAATGTTCTGAAATCGGCCGCAGAAAATAACGTCAAAAGGTTCATATACTGCAGCACTTGCGGTGTTCACGGCAACGTGGACAATCCGCCCGGAGACGAGGAGGCCCCTATTCAACCGGCAGATTACTATCAGAAAACAAAGTATATGGCCGAACCGGTTGTCAAAGAATATCACAAAAATGGATTGCCCTCGGTGATCCTGCGCCCGGCGGCAATTTACGGCCCCGGCGACCCGGAAAGATTCGCCATGATTTTCAAGAAGGTTGCTTCGGGTTCGTTCCCTATGTTCGGCGACGGGAAAACTTATTATCACCCCCTTTATATTGATAATCTCATCGATGCTTTCATGCTGGCCATGCAAGAGGGAAAGGGAGACGGAGAAGCTTATCTTATAGCCGACGAAAAATACGTGGAAATCGAAGACCTGGTAAAAAGAACCGCCTTCGCAATGGGCAAAAAAATAAGCATCAAGCATTACCCGGTATGGCCGCTGGTAGTCGCCGGACACGTCTGCGAAAAAGTCTGCTCTCCTCTTAAAATAACCCCGCCGATCTTTCCGCGAAGGGTCGACTGGTTCAGGCAGAACCGCGCATTCAAAATCGATAAGGCCAAGCGCGACCTCGGTTACAAACCGAAGATCAGTCTCGACGAAGGACTCAAGCGCACTGCCCAATGGTACAAGGACGAGGGCTATTTTAAATAGCCTGTACGCGCAACATTCATCCTGGAGGGCTTACGCAATGCGCATTGGCATAATGCTCAGGACAATAGACGAAAAACAGGGCATTGGCATCTATACAATAAACCTGATCGAGGAAATTCTGAATCTCGACAGGAAAAACAAGTATATTCTTTTCTATAAGACCAAAGAACATCTCGGGCGTTTCGCCGGACACACAAATGTGAAAGAAGCGCTGATCAAGGGCGGCAATAAACTGATATGGGACCAGGTAAAGATTCCGCTGGCGCTGCGCAGGGAAAAGGTCGACCTGCTCTTTCACACAAAGTTCACCCTTCCCTTCCTTGTTAACTGCAAGACAGTCATGTCGATCCACGGGGCAAGCTGGTTCGTGCATCCAGAGCTCTACGGTAAAATGGATGTAACCTACATCAAGACAGTCATGCCCTTGTACTGCCGCAAAGCGGACTTTATCGTTTCAAACTCAGAGGTGACAACCAATGACTACCTGCGCCTCATGCCTGTAACAGCCGGAAAAATTCGCACCATCCATCTTGGCTACAATGCAAACTTCAAAGTGATCGAAGATCCACATACCCTGGCGGCAGCAAGAAAGAAATACGCTCTTCCCGAAAAGTTCATTTTATGGGTCGGCAAATACGATCCGCGCAAAAATTTCGACAACCTGATCAAAGCATATAGACTCATGCGCAGGGATACCGACTGCAGAATTGCGCTGGCCGGAATCGGCTGCGAAAAGTATGTCGAGGAGTACGGTCTGGCAGAAGACGTCAAAAACGGATATATAACAATTCTGGGCTGGGTTGACCATGGCGACCTGCCGGCGCTCTATAATCTCGCCTGGTGCATGCTCTTTCCCTCGGTCTACGAAGAATTCGGAATCCCTACCTGCGAGGCTATGGCTTGCGGCTGTCCTCCGCTCGTATCAAATACCGGCGCGCTGCCGGAGATAGCCGGCGAGGCCGGCATCCTTGTAAAACCCTTTGACCCGGAGGATATCGCTGCTAAAGCCAGGGAGATTTGGGAGTCGCCAGATTTGCGCGAGAAGCAGAGATCTCTGGCCTTGAAACGCGCCAAAGCCTTTAACTGGCGGCAATGCGCCGAGAAGACTCTCTCCGTATTCGAAGAGGTTGGGAGCGGCTGATACACTCCTTCCGCCGGAAACGCTTCAGTCCCAAGTTACCGAGCATATCCGGCGCGCGGCAATTTAAAAATGATTCCAAGGCCAAAACGCCCGGCAATAGCGTCGAGCGCAAGCGGCAGAAGAATTCCGGCAAGCATTCCTGCAACAAAATAAAGGGTTATATTTTCGCTACGGGTGAAGATCCATATTCCCTGCATTACAGGATATGCGGCCAGAACATGGGCAACATAGATGGGGAGCGTTTTGGTTCCTATGTATTCAAGCCAACCGAATCCTGACCGCTCCGCGATTGCCGCGGCCGCTGCGATTGAGAAGAAAATTCCCGCCCCGCCCAGGATAATGCGTCCAAACCAGAGCGCGTTCCAATCCAGGATGATAAATGTGTATTCCACGACGGCAAAGACCGCCGCCGATGCCAGCAGTATACGTCCCCATATCCTCTTTTTAAGCCCCGGCCCGCATCTATCACAGGATTTCGCGGCAGGAATTCTGTTAGATATGCGGGCTATCAGACCGATCTGCTGTGCGGCAACCCCGGCGGCAAAGAATATGTAGTAACGCCCCAGTTCGGCAAAAGGCCCCAAGTCTATCAGGCAAGAAACGATGAACAGCAGCATGGCCAGGGCAATCAAAAAAGAAAGGCCGAAACGCCTGGAGGCCGAGTATATGAGTCCCGAAAATATCGACATAAAGAAAAGAGCGTAAAGAAACCAGAAATGCGCGCGAGGATAATATAGGCATGAGATCAATTCGGTCCATGGAATGCTCCGGGCGCCCATTCGCGAGACAGTTATCTCTACGCCGGTCTGGAGAAGCGACCAGATGATAAAGGGATACATTATAGAGCCCAGCTTATTTAATGTAAACGCCTTGAGACCCCGCTTGAGTAAAGCGGCGCGCAAGAAAATTCCGGAAACAAAGAAAAAAAGAGGCACATGAAAACTGTAAAGCAATGCGTCTACGAACTGGTAAAGGGAAGAATTGCCGCACAGACCCATTTTGAAGATCCGGTGCTGGATATGACTGGCAACGATCAGAACAATCGCGATTGCCTTGGCGTAGTCAACCCAGACTATACGCTTTTCGGCCATGTCAATGTTCCGATCCCACAATTAGATTGACCGGCAGACGAAAGGATCTGAAACCGGCCGACTCGGCCTTGCTTCGAAAACCTATGCGCATACCTGATCCCGTCCGCTCATAGATCCCCATATCAACAACCAGCTGCCCCGGAGGCGTATTCTCTGGAATACGCAGCCACCGCTCTTCGACAAAGACTTCGTCAAAGGGCTGAGGATTTGTCTCGGCGCCCTGCAGAAGAACATGGTCATCCTGAAAGAGCAGCTCGCCATCCGCCTTGAAATGCACAAAGACCGCCAGCATTTCGGGATCGATCTCGTCCGGGATCCGCCAATAGTAGCGCAGCAAAACTCTCTCTCCAGGCAGGAGATTCGTCGGCTCTAAGCTTGCGCCCAGAAATTCGATTCCGTTCCCGAACTTCACCAGACAGTCTACTGCTGGCTGACGGCTTTGCTCATACCGGCGCCGGTATTCCTTGGCGGCCGCTTCCCTGCCGATATCCTCCAGCAACATGGCCATCAAAAGCATTCCTGGCTGATAAGAGGGGTATATATTCAGGGCGCGAGCAGTCAGCCGCATGGCCTCTGCCTGTTCACCCGCGGCCAGCGCATTTTCGGCAGCTCGTCCGTAATGGGCAGCCAGAAGCTTGTCCCCGAGTAGAAGCGGCGAGTATCCGGCCCAGTAGAGGCCGGGATACCCGGCATAGCTTTCCTTCCAATCGCCTTGCTCAAACCAGAAGATATTCCAGCGTCCCAGATCGATTCGGCTCATTTCGATACCCGCCCGCTGCAGCGCCCGACCGGCCAGCTCAGCATCACGACGGGCAACGATCAAGGCGGTCTTCGGCTTAAAGCTTATCCTGCGAGGCAGACCGTCCCTGTAGACAAGCGATTCCACCACTCGGACTGAACCCTCGAATGTGCGCCGTAGACGGTTGGACAGCCACCGGTCCGCATAGACCTCTTCAATGTCTAGCTCTTTAAGCATTGCTTCCAGCCCGTCTGGAGATGTTTTCGTCCTCGCCGAGCCTGCCGGAGCAAATAGCTGCAGCTCAGCCAGCGGACAGGGATGGCCAGGCGAGGCGAATCCGAAATCAATCTTCAGCTCATCGGCCCGTTCCGCGCCAAGATCAAGCTCGAGGCGATAGGAGTTTCCGCCCCAGAAGAAACGGGGGCCCGACCAGAAATATGCGGTCACATGCTCGCTCCGCTTGATTTCGCGCCATTCACCGCCCGCAGCTCTCGCGCTGACACTGATGCGCATTGGAAGCTTGTTTGCAGGCAGCCGCAGTCGCAGCGCCGAGAGCGTCTGGAGCGAATCCAGTTTGACAAAAAACGAGGCGCTTCTGTTTCCGGAGGCGTTCAAGTCAGGCGCTGTCGCCAAATCTGCGTCGGTGAGCGACGCGAACAGGGACAGACCGCTGCCGTCAGTGATTGCGCTGATCCGCGCCGGCGGGATCTCCCGCAGCCTTCGGCGCGGCGGCTTAATATTGTATTGCAGGCTCAACCCTTCCACCCCTCCGGTCTCCGAGTTTCCGCCGGAGGCGCGCAGAAAAGATGAGAAACCGGCGAGATCGTTCAGCACGGCCACACGCCCGGCATTCTCAATCGCCACGGCGTAGGGCCGGTAGCGCTCGCGACTCAGGCTTGAGAAAACAAAGCGTTCTCCAAGCATGAAATTCAATCCATGGTTGGCCCATGGAACCTGGTACATGGTGTAGACATGTTCGACGTCTTTAGCCTCAAGAAAATCGGCGAAACGCTCCGCGCGCGCAGCAAAGGCGTCGCACTCAAGTCTTTCGCGATAACGCTTGGGCAGCATCGATGCCTGATAGGCAACCAGAACAATCACGCCCAGCCAGGCCAGCTTCCACGGAACCCGCTTAGACAAGAGAGCCGTGGCCGAACCGATGATTACCGCGATCGGAGGTACTATCGGAACCAGATAGCGCACCGCGGGCGCAAGCGCCAGATGTGAGCGGGTAAATAGGATCGAGGATATTACGATAAAGAGAACTGCCGCCAACAGATGGTAGTGGCCGTTGCGCATGCCGCGTCGCGCCAGTTTGTTCAGCAGGTAGCCCACGCAGATAGCTGCGGCGGCGATGTAAATCGCCGCCATCATCCAGAAGGCGAAAGGATGAATTCGATCAAGATCCAACAGCTTAATCATGCGGTCGACATAATAGAGCTTGAGACCGTGCAGGAAAGACGGACGCCCGTGAGTCTCAAGCATATCGAAGGTCTGCCAGCCGTTGCGCAGATTCCATAGCCACAGCGGAAGGCTGCCTGAAATGAAGGCAAGCCCGGCCCAGAGCAGCCGCCAACTGAAGACCTTCAGGCGCAAGACTGCCAGGTAGATGACTGCCAGAGTCAGGAATGCTGAAATTGTCAGCGGCGACTGAAACCAGCACACGCCAGCCAGAAGGCCCAGCAGCAGATGGCCGCGAAGAGATATGCAACCCTCCGATCTGGCCCTGTTCAGGACGCGCATTCCCAGCCAGAGAATCAAGGCGTCAAGCACAGTGATTGCCGCATAACCGCCGTCGGCCCAGCTCTGAAACTGGAAGTAGAACTCCGGTCCCACAACGCAGAAGGCCAGCGCCGCCAGGCCGGCCGTCTTGCCTGCCGCATCGCGCCCCCAAAGATAGACCACAGGAAGAAGCAATATCCCGAAAAGGGCGGTGCCCATATTGATCATGAAACCTGTCATCCCGAAGAGTCCGCAGAGGACCACGCTGGTATAGGGCTCGATCGCCCCCATGTAAGGCATTCCATAGAAGAAAACCGGCAGTTCGCGCCCCTCCAGAATGTGCTTGACCATCAGGCAGATTATACCGTGGTCGGCCGTATGCGCCTTAGCGAAACACCACGCCCCGAAAATCCGCATTGCTGCTCCGGCTGCAATCAGCGCAACAACGGCATAAGCGCTTTTATTGACTTTTAATTTCAAGCCCGGCTCCTTTTTTTAATGAGTCAAACAGCTCAGAATACCGCGCGTCTATGATCTCCTGCGCAAATCTGCCGCCCACCGTGATCCTCGCTCTGCTTCCAAGAAATTCTCTCAATTCCGGATCATCGTAAAGCTCCTGAATGCGTCTGCTGACTTCTTCCTTATCCCCGGCCGCGACAACCAGTCCGTTGACCCCGTCTTCGATATAGTCGGCGATCCCGCCGGTATCTGTCGAAACTACCGGAAGCCCGCAGCTCATAGCCTCAATCAACGATATTCCAAAGGCCTCGTCCTCTGTAGGAAAAAGAAAACAGTCAGCGAGCCGAAGGTACTCAGCAACATTCTCCGTCGCACCGACAAATTCAACCCTGTCGGCTATCCCTGCCTGATTCACTCTTTTCTTAAGTTCTTCTTCACAGTTATGGATATCGTTACCCCCATCACCCACAAGCAGAAGATAAGCCTGGAACACATTCCGGGAAAAAGCCGCAAAAGCGTCGATCAGGGTAACTAAGCCCTTGTAGCGCACAAGCCTGCCAGTGTATTCTATGACAAAAGCGTCAGAAGGAACACCAAGCCTTTTTCGCAGAAATTGTTTTTCATCAGGCTCTGCCGGCCGGAAAAGTTCGGCGTCAACCCCGTTGGGTATATCGGCGATGCGCTCGGGCTCGACTCCAGCCTCAAGTAGTTCACGGCGCATGGGCGAAGAGATGGCGACATACCTGTCGGCTTTTTTTAAAATAGCCCGGCGCATTTTCAGAAAAAGCGAAAACATAAACTTGAAGGCCGGCGACTTCCGAGCCAGGCCGGATTTAAAGAAATCTCCCGACATTTCACCCCGGCTGACAGCGCGAAAAACCGTCTTCTTCCCCAAAAGACCTGCCGCGATAACAGCAGAGATTCCGATAACTCTGAAACCTGGCACATAAACGATTTCGTACTTTCTCCGCAAAACTATCAAGGCCTTCAGGGCAGCAGGCAGCATCCGCCACTTTTTAGAGGGACCCAGTCCAGTTGGACTGATGCGGCGGATCTGGACGCCATCAATCAACTCAATCTCAGCATCTTCGGGCGCAACCCGCCTAGTCACAACCATGCATTCAAAGCCGCGCATTCTTAACCCGGCCGCCATGGCCCGAATCTGAGTCGGAGTCCCCCCCCGCTGCGGCAGATAGCTCTCTGACAGGATGCATATTCTGCCCCTGCTGACGGATGTATTGCTGGCTTCAGTATTCATATTGAAACATTCTTGGCTTTCAATCGGCCTCAAAATTATTCTATAAAGACACAGGAAAGCAAGTAATTAGCCTTGATAACTCACGGAATTTCGTAGCGAGATCGTGGAGAGCGCTATTGCGGGGGCGCAAATTGATAAAACGCCTGAGCAGCCGTATAGACATACTGCAATCTGGCGTTTTGACAATTCGTGCCCTCACAGTGGAGCTATCCGCGCTCGCAGTAGGAATTCTGTGAGATATCGTCATGTATGCCGGCAGCAGATTGTTAGTTAATAAGCCAGACTGGAATCAAAACAGAACGGTTTTTAAACTTGAGCAAAAAACGTATAGTTATATGTAGCCTTATCGTCTCGGGTCTGGTCTGGCTGGATTTTTCATGGCCGCTGCCCCGTTTCTACAGCAGTGGTCTGCCCGCATCATCAACGAATATCGAAAAATACGGGTCGCGTTTTATGGTCAACGGCGACCATCTTCAGCTTCACTACTTCTACCGCCTTTTTTCAGACATGGCCATAGGTCAAACGCCTTGGTTCCACAACCTCTATGAATTCAACACAGGCAACGACTCCGAGCGCTACAGCCGCGGCAACTACAACATCCCATTCTCCCTTGTCTATGTGTTCTGGGATATATTAGGGAGCCCGGCCTTTGCCTGGAATATGCTCGCATTCACGACCATCTGGCTGACCCTGCTCGCCACCTGGGCGCTATTGAGGCGCTACACCGGAGAGCCATGCGCATTTGTCGGCGCGCTGATCTCAATAACCCTGCCCTACCGATATATCGCGCTCTTCGGCGGCAGCCCGATGGGACACGCCATGCTCTGGCCGCCGCTTATAGTCCTAGGACTCGACCTGGCCGTGCGAGAGCTATCCTTCAAGGGCGGACTGCTAGCCGCGCTGGTCCTGCTTAACGCCTACTACAACGACACGCGCGTCTTCCTCTTCAGCGTCCTCAGCTCCCCTATCTGGTGTCTTCTTGCTCTGATGCGGCGCGGATCGGACTGGCGCACAGCCGAATACTGGCGCAGGCTGATCCCGCGACTGCTGCCCTTCGCGGGGGTTACGATCGGACTGGCGCTGGCCGGCATGCAAGTAAAGGCCGATAAATTTTCAAAGACAGCCCTGGCTGGGGGGCGCGAGATCAGGGAGGTCGCCCAATTCTCGCCTGAACCGCGCGGCTTGATCGAATGGTTCACCTTCGGCAAGGATGCGCATGCTTTTATCGGCGCAGTTATTCCATTGATCCTGCTGGGCGGACTGATCGCAGAGCTGCTCCGCATTCGCCGGCGGGGCAAGACCGGCGAGTTAAGGGATTCGCTCAGCCTTCTGCTCCTGGTTGGGCTGGCCGCCGGGATCGCCATGCTGGCGCTTGGCCCTAACGGGCCATGGGACGGATTCCTCTATATGCAGGCGCGCCGGTTCCTGCCGGCCTACGACCTGATGAGGATGACTGCCCAGGTATACTCAATCCTTCCAACTACTCTAGCCCTCGCCGTGGCGCTGGCACTCGGCGCGCTCACCAGGGGCCTCGCTGGCAGGAAACGTCAGGTTTTGCTGGCGGCCGCGCTCGGGGCGCTCTTCGTTGCAGAACACGACCTGCAGGTGCGCACGACAGTCTGCCGTCTGCCGGAGGAACAGGGCGCCTACGGCGCAGTCGCCGAGCATGCGGCAAGGCTGGACCGCACACCGCGAGCCATGATCCTGCCGATCTGGCCGGGCGACTCCTCCTGGAGCGCGATCTACATGCATTACGCCATACTATATCGCATCCGCATAATCAACGGGTATTCACCGCAGGTCAAAACCGATTACATAGATAATATCTTCAGCCGGCTCGGACGCTCGAACATCGCGGTTTTGCCCGACGAGAATCTGGATTTTCTGCAGGAAAGTGGAATCAATTATATCATCCTGCACGAAGACGCCTTTCCAGAGCAGGTCAGCCCTTTCCCGGTCGCATTCACCCTCAAGCGGCTCTTGAACCATCCGCGCCTTGAATTCCTCGCCCGCGACGGCAGTATCTGGTCCTTTCGCATCATGAGAGCGCCAAAACCAGGCCCGGAGCTTAAAGCGGACTGGAAACTCTTCTTCCCATCCCTGCATTGGGAGCTGGAGCAGTCGCACTCGGTCGGCGATGACTACGCCAAAGAGATCTCCGCCAGCGGCGGTCTTTTCGCGCGGCTGGGTGCGGATGACAAAATTGCGCCCAGGCCGTTTAAACCGTGGGGCGCGCAAAACCCGGCCCTGCTTGTCAGGCTGCGCGGCCATGGAATCCTGAATGTTTTTGGAAAAAGCCGCAAGATAAACTCTAAAATTTGGAAGTGGGAACGCATTGAACTCCCAAAGCTTGGAACATCAGAACTCTGTGAACCGGAATTCAAAGTTTCCAGCGGAACGATCGACCTCGACGCCATGCTTTACATAAGCGGCTCATGGCCCGAACTGGCCCCCGGCGAATCCATCCAAATGCCGGCCGCGCTTTTCTTTCATGCCGGTTGCCTCGAGATAGAGACCGGAAACGTGCTGCTAAGGAGCAACTACGAGCCAGACGGCCCGATACTTTACGGGCCCAATCTTCCTCTCCCCCAGGGAAAGTACAAGTTAAAAATCGAGTTCAATTCTCCGGCGCCCTCCGGTAAAGAGCTAGGACGGCTGCGCGCGCGCATTCGCGGCGAACACTACAATGAAACTCCGGCAGTCTCAGGATTTTCGCCGGCAGAATTAAGCTTCGAGTATCCCGAAAATCTCCCGTTTCGCTGCGAGTTCTATTTCAACCGAAATGCCGACACCACTGTCCGCTCCATTACAATCACCAGGACAGAATAAAAAGAGCGATAATATACCGCAACATCTCCAAATCTATACCGCATTACCTCATAGCATGCTCATTTTTTCTAAACTTCACCCGGTCTCAAGGCGCTCATGAGCTGTCGGAGGCGCTTCATATCTATAACGCGCAACGCCCAGAGCAACAGCAATTGCCCGCCTGTAATGGCTCCGAACCAGATCAGTCCGGCCGGCAGGTCCGGCATGCGCAGATAAAGCGGAATACAGGCTGATCCCACTGCGGCAACCAGCATCATTTTGCCGAGTATACGGAAGAAAAGACGCCTGTAGTGAATAATAAAAACTCCGCCGTAGGCCAGGTAGCCGCCGACACTGCCCCAGGAAGCGCCGAGAGCCCCCCACCTTGGCACCAGCAGAACAAAAAGGGTAATCATGATCATCAATCCAATCGCGGTAGAAATCATGTTGGCCCTGGGTTCCTTCTCAACTACGGCAACATTGCTGCCCACATGCGCAACTATAAGCGGAAAGATGGCAATAGACATGATCAGCGCGTTATCGTAGGCCCCGCTGAAACCTTCGCCAAGCAGACTGAGAACCGGGCGTCCGAAACAGGCCAGCGCGTTGACCGCCAGGAGGCCCAGCAATGCGCAGTATGTCAGAGCAATCGACAGCCAGTCGCGAATCTTAGCGTGTTGCTCGCTGATATGCAGTTTGGTCAGCGACGGCACCAGCGTTATTAGAAAAATCGCGAAAAAGGAGACAGTAAGCAACAAGAACTGGTTGGCAAGGTCAAAGTGAGCAACCTGGCGGTAGACCTCAGAACCGCCCCCTTCAAACAGGGCGGTTATCAAGACATTGCCAGAGCGTTGCAGAAGCCCCAGCAGGAAGATCGGCGCGTAGAAAAACATCCCGAACCTTAGATAGGGAAGAAAATCGGAAAAGCGCGGCCGCCGCCAACTTGAAAAAAGATGGCCGCGCGCCCAGTAGGCCGCCAGGCAGGCCAGCGTCAGCTCGTTCAGCACAAAGGCCCAAAGCGCTCCATCAAGACCATATAAAAGGTAAAGTACAACAACAAAGACAAAACGGCAAATACTGCGAGCCAGAGCACAAAAAGAGAAGCGCCCGATCTCGTTGCGCCCATAAAGGAATGAAAACAGTGTGCCCTGGATCTTTCCAAGCGCCAGTATCAAAACCAGTATGACTATCCAGCGGCGCGGAAAATCATCACCCCGGAAAAGCAGAACCAGACCCGATGCCAGAACCGCGATGATGAGAGTGATGATCAAGCCGTAGTATAGCATGCCATGCAGAAAATGGCTGGATCGCTCATGTTCGTGCGGTTCGTGCTCAGGAAGAAAGCGTCCGAAAATCTGCAGATTCCCCAATCCCGTAAAGCTCTCCGACATCATATAGATAGAAAGAAAAACCGCGAAACGCCCATATACAAGATCGCCCATTAAACGTGGCACAACCAGAAGCGAAGCAAGCAGGAAAGGATAGCGCAACGCTCGCCATAGCACCCCCCACGACATGGTCTTGATAATGTGATTGGAATCAGAATTCATGGAGACGATAAATACACGCCGCCGCCCGCACTTGTCAAGCGCCGCCCGCCCTTCATCAACGCCTGTCCAAAGCCGTTGCAATCTGAATGCCTGAGCCCGGCCGCCTCACGAAACTGCCGAATTCAGTTTTAATTTGCTTGATTTTATTGCAATCTAAGGACATCTTTAGCTTGGCATATTACCGACCCTTTGCGGGAGCTTGCTTGCCTGGAGCAGAAAAGAGAGCATGTTGTCCGCTTCAAGGGTTTGTGCAGGAAAGCGCGTTGTCGCGCATAAAGCGGGTTAGCGCTGGCTAAAAACACTTCAAGAGAAAGTATTATTGAAATGTGATGCCATGCGCGCCTTAGGCAGATAATTTGTGAATAAGCGGGGCTGACGCATATTTAAGCAAAACATGGAGCAATGCCGCCAATGCCGATCAGAAATTCTGAAAAAGAATGGGAACGCCTGGGACAAAGCGACCCTTACTACGGGGTCGTCAGTATGGATAAATTCCGAAGAAACAATATGGAAGAGTCGGACAGGGAGGATTTTTTCAGATCCGGCCATGACCATATCGATTTTATTGTAAACACCATCCACGAGAAGATAGACCCCGAATTTAAACTTCGCAGGGCCCTGGACTTCGGTTCGGGAGTGGGACGCTGCGCAATACCACTGGCGAGCTACGCCGAACAGGTAATCGGAATGGATGTTTCGCCTTCCATGCTCGAAGAAGCGCGCGCCAACTGCGCGAAGCTGGGCGTCGACAATATCGAGCACATGCTCGGCGACGGCGATTTGAGATCCATTCGGGAGGGTTTCGACCTCATCCACAGCTTTATAGTCTTCCAACACATCCGCCCCTCAAAGGGAGAAAAAATCATCCGCGGAATGATGGACAAACTGAATCCAGAAGGTGTGCTGGCGCTTCAACTGCTCTACGCCCGGGAGGAGCCCGGACTTATAAAGCTTCTGGGGTGGTTGCGGATCAGAATTCCGTTGGTTCATAACCTCGCCAATCTCTTTTACGGCAAAAAATTCGGCGAGCCGCTGATGGAGAAAAACTGTTACAACCTCAACCGCGTAATGCATATCGCACAGAATTCCGGCTGCGGCAACGTCTTCGCAATGTTCCAGGGAAAGGGGCGCCTGAAGAGCATTCTGATATTCGCGCAGAAAAAGCGTCAGGAATTGCCCTACGATGCCTTTTATGAATAAAAAGCAAATGGATAGACGGGTTCACGGATCGCTTGCGGCCACGCTTGTGATCGCCTCGGCGTTAATCTTTCCGATCTCAATCCCGGCCGCGGAAACAAGGCGTATCGACGCTATCCTGGCGGCGCCAGACCTTATCAGGCAGTACGCAAAAGAATCTATGATCGTTTACCGGGACGTGAGAAAACAATACCTCGCAGAACATGTCGAGATAGGCGCGAGAATAAGCTGTTTCAGGCTGAAAAGATCAAAAAAACAGGAATTCGACAAAGACGGCAAATTTATCGGCGGATTTCTCGGAAGTATTGATGAAATCGATGAACAACAGGATTTTTCGCCAACCCTCTACCTGCGCTATAATATCAATAACAACTTCGGATTGGAGCTCGGCTGGGACAAATTCGACGTCCGAACAAGAACATACTATGACACCAGCGACGGAGACTTCGAATACTCCGGCTTCAGTTTTCTGCTGCGCGGCCGCTATCCCAATGAGACGACTTTCACACCCTATGCCTCGCTCGGGTGGAGCCTCCTGGGCGGCGATGTCGACTACAACCCGGAATGGCATGACAACGGCCGCCGCAATCTCTACCCAGACGACACTATCGCTTTCTCGCTCGGCCTCGGCTGCGAGTTCGAGCTAGCCCCGAACTGGAGAGCAGATATGGGCTTGCGGATGATTAAAGCCGATTTTGATGTCGAATACAAGCTGGCCGCAGAGCGCTCCAGCCGCGGCAGCTTCAACTTCCCGCTGGACAATACGACCGTCCATGCAGGAATCAGCTACTACTTCTGATTGTGAGAAAAGAGAGCACAAACCTGCTTAGCAGGAAATGGCCTCCGACAGCCAAAGCAATCACAGCGGTCCTGACGGTCTTGCTGGCGCTGGCGTTTCTGCTCCGATCCTGCGGACTATCGCACGATCTGGATCAGGGTAATGTCTACCATCCCGATACGCCTAAACAGATCTATGCCGTCCAACGCTTTCTTGAAGGCGAGTATCAGTTCAAGACCGGCAATATCAACTATGACGGCTATCCCTTCTTCAATAGCCGTTTAATTGAGCTGTCGGTTCGAGCATTTCTGAAAACCGGCAACTTGTTTCGAGCCCATATAGGCATCGATAAGCCAATGCCTGTGCCCGACAGCCTCACGCTTTTCCTGCTCACAAGAATGTTGAACGTATTGTTTTCGACCGCAACGGTACTGCTGGCGTTCCTGATCGCGCGGCGAATCTTCTGCAACGCAGCCGCAATGGCTGCGGCGGCCCTGACGGCAATTTCCCCCCTGGCAGTGATCACCTGCCATGATGCTATGAGCGATTCGACTGCGATATTCTTCGCCGTATCGGCGGTCTACTTCGCAGTACGCATCTTTCAAAAGGGCGCATGGAGCGATTATCTGTTTGCCGGCCTGGCGATCGCGTTCTCGTTTTCAGCCAAATATCACGGCGCAATTGCTCTGCTGCCTTGCCTGTTGGCACATGCAATGCGCCAACGCACGATCAAGCGGATTTTCCAGAAGAGTTCACTTATGCGCCTGGCGCTGCTGGGAGGCGCAGGGCTGGCAGGTTTCATTTTCGCCACACCCGCTTTCATGGCTGAACCTCTAGTAACCATCGGGAACATAATAACATTTTTCAGATACACCTCCAATTTCGGAATGCGCCCAGAGCTGAAGGCGCTCTCGCTGCCAGCCCGCTGGTGGTTCGGGCTCACTCACAACCTGCCCGATTTCTACAAACTGCTCAGTCCCCCCATATTCCTGCTGCTGATCCCCTGGACAGTCTACGAGCTATGCGGGCTACGACGAAGACCAGGAACAGCCCTGATAGCTTCAGTTCCACTGCTGTACATCTTTGTGGCGGTTCCCTTTAAGCCCCTTACACACCCGCAATACCACGGCATGGCCATTGCCCTTTTGTTCGTGCTGGCGGGGGGAGCGCTGGCCGATATGTGGAGAGCCGGCAAATCATGCATTACGGCAAGAATCGCCACACTGTCTGCGATGACAATTGCAGTTTATTTGCTCGCCGTCCAGACTCACGAGGCCAATTTCTATTACCAATGCCGGGATACTCGCCTGATTGCAGACTACTGGCTTAAAGATAACGTGCCCGCGTCCTTTCAAATCGCCGCAGGACACTACACCCTGACCTACACGCCGCCAGAAGTCGCAAATCCCCGCGGACGCGTAATGCTTTCTTCAAATTTCCGGCCGCACCGCCCGCCAGTGAAAACAGCCCTCAAAACGCGCATCGACCTGAAAGACAACAGCTACGAACTCTTTCGCAATCCGGTCATCACCACCTATGTGCACGACAGCGCATGGCTGAGCGGCAGGCCCCGCCCGCCGGTTTATCTCGCTGTTGCGACCCCGCACAGCCGATACCCCATTCTCACTGAGACTGACAGCTTATTGAGAACCCCGCGTGTTTTCGACCTGGCTCCAGGCGTGAACGAACACCGCGTAATTTTTTCAAAACAAAAGCTGGACGAAATTATCGTTGTCCACCGCAATGCAGACTCTCAGAGCGACCTGGTTCTCGATATTGGCAAAGACAAGCGGAAATTCAAAATGGCTCCATTCGAGTCCGGCTTCACTATCTGTAAACCCAGGCGCAAGGCTCTGCGAGCCAGACCGAACCGCTATGTCTACGAAGTTGACGTCAAATCTGCGAACAGCTTCTGCGATCTTAGATTAGCCATAAGCGAGGAAAACAAAGGCGCCGCGCTCTTTCAGATCGGACGCTTCCGGGAATGTCTGCCATATCTGCAATCAGCCTGCGCAAAGGCGCCATCGCCCACCCTCGCAGCGATGATAGTCGACGCGGCCGATGCCGGCGGCAACACAATCAAAATCCGCGAAGAAACAAAACAAATGGCTGACATTTTCCACAAGACCGGATGGAACAGCCGGAAACTGCTCGAACATTACAAGATAGCGCCTGAGTATCTTGAGTCGCTTCCCTATCTCGAGTTAGGAATCGACGACATGCACAAAATCGAAGACGGATTGCTGCAGAGCCGTATCATATTCCTTCCGCCCGGGGTTTACAGCGTTCAAACCGCAGGTATCAATCAATCGGCAGCGCACGAGATCGAAATTCGCGATGAGCGAACGGGAAAAGATCTGATGTTGACGGGCAAACTATTCGAGACGGATTGCGACACATTCGCATTCAGAATCAAAATCGAAGGCGCTGTTGAAGAAGGTCCAAAAATCAGCATTCGCCCTTCCATTCTTCCCAGCATTCAGCGCCTGACCCGCATTTCTCACAGAATTACTGCTACCCCGCATATCTCACACTCCTCCGGCGGAAACAATTGATAGCCCGCATATCTCACAAGATTTCGTAGTGAGAGCGTGGAGAGCGCTGCTGCGGGTGTGGAATCCTTTCAGAAATGCGGACCGTCATCCTTCAAATACAAGAAAAAGTGAGGCCCATAAGCTGTGCTCAACGCGGCCACAAAACCATGCGCCCAAGCAGAAGGTTCATCGCATATTCCTTTTCCCGGTATTCAAGATTCAATGCCTTGTCAGCGTTGATGATGATCTCAGCCATGCTTTGACCATCTTCAGCTTTCGAAAGCGGAACAGATATCCACCGCCAATCACCCGGTGACAACATGCAGGAGGAGGCCGTAGACTCTGCGCCGACCTTCAATTCTACATCTCCTTCCAGTTCTTCAGGAACAACAGCGAACAACAACAGGTAATCCGCAGCAACCGCAGGAGGCAGGATGCGCGCGCCGCGGAGCGCCCACCGCGCAGTATAATCCGCCAAGCATGTTGAAACCTGCTCCGTTTCGCTTTCAAACGAAAGCGGGCTGCTCGTTGCGGAGCTTAACGGAAGCGCCTGCGCAAGCATAAGCCCCCCGCCAACAGCCGTTCTAAAAGCCATTCGGCTTTGGACATCCCTTTTTGCAATCCTGGCGCAACGCCACCCACCGCCAAGGTCAAACAAAGCCAGGGTCGCCTCAGAGCCATCGGCCCTTCGTAAAAAAACCTTTTCATTTGCAATCGCAGTCTCCCCGCTGTCCAGGAAAATCGCCAACAGTCCTTTGTATTCGCTGGAATCCAACTGGTCTGTGTCAAACCAGAAATGAGCGTATTGCTCTGCAGGCACTGGATATGCCTGCGCTTCAACATCAGACTTCCGCACACAAAACCCGAAATCGGCCATCCCCATATTACCCTCGCCGACCGTCAGAGTCTGCGGGCCATCAAGCTGATCTTCCCATACAAGCGGGCGCTTGCTCAAGCGCATCCGGTAAATCCTTGGTCTCATCTGCCAGCTCTCAACACTGCCCGGGCAGACCCCGCCGGCATCCGCCAGGCGATGTCCGGTATAAGCGCCCTGCCACACCTGATCGAATTTGAAATGCCGGTTTCGAGGCTTATAGTTGAAAGGCGTCAGAAAGAATGCGTTTTTTTCAGGCAACCTTGACATGATTCCCCGCCAGTTCTTCAAGGCGCGCGAATAGTCCAGAGTGAATTCGTTATCAAGCCCCAGACCGGGTATTCCAAAACTGTACCTCAGCGGCGTTCCGATGCGGGGATATTCGACCAGCAGCAGCGAAGATTCGTCTAAACCGTTTGCCTCCACCATATCGGCGTAGAAATCGGTCAGGCCATCGTAGTCAGTATTAAGAAAAAGCTGCGTCCGGGGATAAAACTGGAAAAGAACAATCAGAAGGGCAGCAAGCGCCGGAAGCGCCGACTGCCATCTCGGAATTGCGCGACCGGAAAGCATGCAGGCAAAAAACAGGCCCAGAACTAAGAAACTTGTCTGATACAATATAAAATAGCGGGCTCCGTACATGTATGTTGTGACAACATAGCCTATGCAGACTCCCGGCAGAAGAAGCGCAAAAACCAGTCGACGCAGCCGCATCTTGCGATCCGCGCGATAAAATATAGCCCAAATCCAACCCGCAAGCGAAAGCGTTGTCAGAGGCCACGTCATCAAGCGGGCAAATCCCGACAGATCGGCAAAGTTGAAAAGGTTGAAATACCTGGAGCCCTCACCGCTGACGATTGTTGCCAGAGTAAACGCAGCAGCAGCAACAGCCGTTAGCGCTATTCCCCAAAGGCGATCATGCCTTTCAGCCAGTTTATTAAGACTGGAAAGCCACCCCCTTCTTCCGCAATACCATGCGCCTGCAAGCGCTGCGCAGAGCGCCCCATTAACCGGCAACCACAGCCTGACAAGCTCAAGACAGACCCCTCTCATCCCATACCAGTCTACCAGATACGCCATCTGCAAAATGAAGCCCCAGCCAAAAACAGCCAAACCCAGGATAAACCAGGCGTATCTCCTCTGTCCCGATGCAAGCCTCCAAAAAGCCCAAGCCATGACAGGAATTACTGCCAGGAAAGCCGTAGCGTGCATAAATACAGACAGCCCGAATGCTAGCGCGCTAAGAAAAAGAGAGATAGCGCGCCAGGATTCTCTGTTAATCGATCGCAGAAAAAAAACCAGCCCCGCAATAACAAAAAAGGCCGCCGGAATTTCAGCTCTGACATAACGGCCATGCCAGAATATAATCGAATTAGACAGGAACAAAATCAAGGCCAGCGCCCCCGATCGCCTGTCGTCAACAAGAAGACGCGCCAAAGAGGCCATGGCCATACCTGTCATCAAAGCTATGACCGGCGTTACATAAAGAGCAGCGGCGGTTCCGCCCAGCGCAATAGCCGCAGCCAGCAACACAGGAAATCCAACCTGGAACCAGGGACCTTTCGCGGACGAAGTCTGCCCGCGTATTCGCAAAGCATGAAAAAGTGTTTGGATCCCCTCGCCGTGGCCGTAGTAGAAAAAGTCCTTTCGCGCATCGGAATCAACCATCCCGAGCAATTCATCATCAATATTAAATGCATCATTGCGCAGATAGGCTGAGGCCGAATTCAGGTAGGCGCCATGATCATCGCCGCCCATGATGTCCTCGTGCGGACGCATCAAGGCAATAGCAAAAACAACGGTCAAAGCCAGGAATACCGACTTGTATATGAACCCGGAGTTTCGAAGGGCTTCCCTTAAAAGCAAAGCCGCAAACAAAGATGCGACCAAAGCAAGCAGTATTGAGGCCGTAAGAATCATTGCCCGACCATCATACTCCCATCATTAAGCATCGCCACGCGACGCGCCTGTGCTCAGGCCGGCAGCGGCGCTGAAATCACTTCCGTTTCTCGACGACGACATGGCAACTGACCAGGGCTGCACCGATGCCCAACTGGCCCTGGGTGGCTAAAACAGCGCCCTCGACAAGCGGATTCCATCCGTCTTCAAAAATATCGACCCGTTTCGCATCCTTGAGCTCTTCCACGTCTGCCATCCAGAACATTCGCCGGCCGTGATCCATTGTAGTGACAGGTGTTTTGGCTCTGTATAACCCGCCTTTGCGGACAATAGTGTTTACATCAACCCCGCGGGTGCTGCCATCGGGATTGACGACCTGACCCCATCCAGCGGCTGGATACTCTCCCCAATAGTCCCCGCCGTGATTCTCTCGAAACTTTAATAATGTGCCGTCGTTGAAAACAAACTCATATTTCACCAGCACCGGATCAGGAGCGTATTGTCCAGCCAAAGGAACCGTGTCAATTGCAACAGGAGTCCTTGCCGGCCCCGAAGCTTCCACTGCGGATGCGCCTTCGTCTTCGGCGAGCTCATCGTTCAGAGAATTTAATGAATCGCTCGATTCGCTATCGTCGATCTCGCATCCCGCAACCAGAAACAACGCAACAAAAAACGGTAATAACAGTTGTATTCGTTTTGTATTCATAATTTATAAGTATCCCCGTGTTTAATTGATAATGAAAGAATGCGTACAATCCAACTACTTAATATTATACATGCTACCCGCAAAAAGTCCAGGCAGAAATCATCCGGCTGTCCTTATCCCGCATGTCTCACGGAATTTCGTAGTGAGAGTGTGCAAAGCGCTGCTGCGGAGGCGCGAATTGGTAAAACGCCGGAGTAGCCGTATAAACATACTGCAATCTGGCGCTTTGTCAATTCGTGCCGTCGCAGTGGCGCTATCCGCGCTCGCAACAGGAATTCTGTGAGATATGCGGGGTATGCAAAGTCTGTTTGCTTTTTATAGTTTTGGGCTTTATAATTCCTTCAAGTTTGCGCCTGAACTACAAATTAAACGAATTCAACCCCGGATTAGAAATATTGCGTGAGATATGCGGGCTATGTTGTAAGCGCAAACGAATAGGACAGGTTATATAAGCATGAAAAGATCCACAAAAAAATTATTCTCAATAGGAGCGGTGGCTCTATTTATCATGACATGCGCTGTCATGGCGTCAGAGATTATCGAGATCGGCCCCGAAGAGTATTGCGGGAACGTCAATGGAGCGCGTCCGTCAATAGATATAGACAGCAAAGGACAACCGCATATAGTTATTGATACTGGAGATCCAGCCGGACTGGGGACTGAAATATACATCTTCAATAAAATCGGCAACGCATGGAGCGGCAGACTTTTCGCCAACAAGACCAGCGAAACAGTTGGCGCCATACCTTCATCCATAACTCAGCCATGGATAGAAATAGACAAGAATGACAGGGCTTGGATATTCGCATGGTATTTTCTTTCCGATGTAATGCCGGGATGCGGACAAGGCGTTTGGCTCTACGAGAACATATCAAGCAGTCCGCGCAAGCTCTGGTTCCGCAAAAAACAATATGGCATAGGCTGGACTCCCGGAAACATCCAGATCGATCCCGAATATCCTGACGAATCTGTCGTAATGACCCGCAACGGAGCATACGGCATCATTGATACAGATGGAAACACAACTGCCACTGGAACTATGGGTCCAGACCAAAGCGGCGAAAAGTTTCGTTTCAGAATCACTCCCCGAAGAGGACAACGCGGCGTCTGGCACGGGATAATGAACGGGTATTCCAGACGAAGTTCCTCTTATCACAACAATCTCATTAATCGCGACATAGTATGGGCGAGCTATGCCAGGTATCCATCCCAGGGCGACGACCACAACCATGCGGGTGTATGCGGAGACCTTGAAAATCCTGAACAGGCCTATATGGCGGCTGTATTTAAAGAGTCCGGGCTCTGCATCAATGTATGGAACGGATCGGAGCTTGTTTACCCCCCCAGCGCCCTGAAAATAGTAGACGGATCCGCCAGGTTCAGGCATCGCGCCCCGCCTGCAATGACCGCGGCATTCGGCGGGGGGGCATGGATTGCATGGGGCAACAGGGACGGTTTCATCAAAATGGCTTTCATAACCCCGGAAGCTCAGATCGAAAACACTAGCATAATCACGGCGGGAAAATTCCCCGCCATTAACACGGACTCCGATGGCAACGTGCATATGGCCTATGTGGAGAACGGACAGACGAAGTATCGCAAGATCAGCGTCAGTGGCGGCGTTTCCACTGAAGCTATAACACTGGCGGCAGATTTCGACGGCGACGGTCTCGACGATATTGCTGTATACGACAAAGGAACCTGGCATATACGAGGCACCGATGATGGTGGGCTCCTGGGCGCAAAGGGAAATTATATTGGCTACAGTCTTGGTGAAGCGGGCGATATTCCGGTTCCAGCCGACTACGACGGGGACGGAAAAGCCGACCCCGCAGTCTATGAACCGGACAACGAAGCAGGCTCATGGCTCATACTCAGAAGTCTGGATGGCCAGACCGAAAACCTGACCGGCATCGGCGGCAATCCTGGAGACACGCCTGTCCCAGCAGACTACGATGGCGACAGCAAAGCGGACATTTGCGTATGGGACACCAACGGCGCCTGGCACATACAGCAAACAACAGACGGATATGTCGGGTATTCATTAGGTAATCCGCTTGAAGGCGACACGCCGGTTCCCGGTGATTATGACGGGGACGGCGCCATGGATATCGGCGTCTATCAGGAAAATGCCATCTGGCATATCTCAAGATCAAGAGATGGCTATTTAGGCGTAGCCTATGGCGAACCAGGCGACATCCCGATCCCGCAGGATTATGACGGGGACGGTTCATGGGACATCGCAGTTTACCGACCCTCATCCCATTACTGGCATATACTCGGCCAGGCCGGGTTCGGTTATGGCGGCGACGGTGATCTGCCGGTTCCGGGCCGGTTTTTCAGAACAAATCAAGCTCATGCGGCGGTATACCGGCCCAGCGAATCCATGTGGATTCTCTGGATGAACGTGCCGCCACGGTTCGGCGGAGGACCCAACGATTTCCCGATTCCAAACAAATGGGACGATGATAATCTGGCGGATATAGCAATTTACCGCAACTCTAATGCCGGCTGGTACGCCATGCTATCGAATCAAGGTTATGGCCAGACCAACTACGGTCTGCCAAGCGACTGGGCCGTGCCCGCGGATTACGATGGAGACGGGATAACGGATATGGCCGTGTGGCGCAATGGTAAATGGTATATTTCTTCGAGCAGTAACGAAGTGACTATGGAGTACAACCTGGGAGCAAACGGAGATATACCCGTGCCTGCGGACTACGACGGGGACGGCATGGCCGATCCTGCAGTCTATGAACCAGGAAGCGGCGTCTGGCATATCAACGGAACCACAACCGGTTATGTCGGCAGAATATTCGGCGGAGCTCCAGGAGACCTGCCCATCCCGATGGATATCGATGACGATGATAAGACCGAGCTTGTCATTTATGACCGGAATTCCACTTGGCATTCTGCTGACGTGGAAGATGGAACTTATTGGGGGACACAGTGGGGCAGCACAGCGCTGCACCCGTGCTACATAAGCAAGACGGAAGGTGACAGGCCGGCATTCTATGATAATGCCTCCAGGACTTTTCATGTCTATCCTGGCGACGAGCCCAACGTATTTACCTTCCCCATCGGCCCTGCCGACATGGCGCCTGCATGCGCGGACTACGATGGCGACGGCGAGGATGATTACGCGGCCTTCAGCCCCAGCTCCGGGGAATGGATTATCCGCCGTTCCAGTGACAATACTTTCGTACTGCAGGGCGACACGGTCGGAATACAATGGGGCGTGCCCGGCGGCATCCCTATCGGAGTCAGACAAAAGTAGATTGAGCCGGTCTCCCGCCAACTTCCGATTATTGCTGAAATTAGTATTGCCAATTCCAACAGCAATCAATATATTCCAATCAGGTTAATTTCTATATCTAACATCTGTGAGATACGGAAATTAAGGTCTATTCGAGTGTTACCAAGCCTGCGGGCAAATTATAGCTACGGAGATATAGTATGTTCAGATTATACACAATTCTGTCCATTTCCTTTGTCATTTCAACCTTTGGCGCTGCAAGCCATGCGGCCGAAATACTTGGAATAGGCGCCGCTGAAGTATGCGGCAGTTTCAACGGAGTCCGTCCTTCAATCGATGTGGACAGCAAAGGACAGCCGCACATTATCATAGATTCAGGACACGTCGCCCTGGGAAGCACAATGTGGATGTTTAACAAGATCAACGGCAGATGGAGCGGCAGGTTGTTCGCCGACCGCAACACCACACCGTATGCGCCGTCTGCCATCTCCCAACCCTGGATCGAGATCGACTCGAAGGATCGCGCCTGGGTGTTCGCCCAGTTCTTTCAGGCCGGCGTGATGCGAAACAGCGGCCAGGGCGTCTGGCTGTTTGAAAACATGACAAGCAACCCTGCCCAAAAATGGTTCAATAAAAAACAGTACGGCAGAGGTTGGGGCCCTGGCAACCTTCAGATCGACCCGCATTATCCCAACGAATGCGTAGTCATGACCATGGACGGTTACTGGGGAATAGTCAACGAGTCCGGGGTAACCACCTCGACCGGCCAGATGGGGCCGCGGGCCAGCGGCGAGAAATTTCGCTTCCGAATTTCACCTCAACAGGGACAGCGCGGCATCTGGCATGGAGTGATGAACGGATCGCGCGCAGGCGGATCCTCTGCTTACCGGAATTCGATCATGGGAAGCGACCAGATATGGGCAACATACAACCCCTACTCTTCCCAGGGCGACGATCACAACCATCCGGGCGTGTGCAACGATCTCGAAAATCCAAAGATGGCCTATCTCGCTTCCGTCTACGAACAGACGGCAAAATTCGTTACGGATCCTCCAGGGCTTTCCATGCAGATATATGACGGCAACGGCGACATGATTTTTGGAACCGACAACCTGCTGATGATCGATCCTCACGCAAAATTCGTTCATCGCTGTCCCCCGGCCATGACTCCTGCGCATGGCGGCGGAGTCTGGATCGCATGGCCGGACGAGCATGGGAATATCAAGATGACTTTTGTCTCCCCGGAAGGAGAGATGAATACGCCTGCAGTAGTAACAAGCGGAGCATTCTGCGGAATTAACACAGACTCCGACGGCAACGTGCATATGGCCTATGTGGAGAACGGACAGACGAAGTATCGCAAGATCAGCGTCAGTGGCGGCGTTTCCACTGAAGCTATAACACTGGCGGCAGATTTCGACGGCGACGGTCTCGACGATATTGCTGTATACGACAAAGGAACCTGGCATATACGAGGCACCGATGATGGTGGGCTCCTGGGCGCAAAGGGAAATTATATTGGCTACAGTCTTGGTGAAGCGGGCGATATTCCGGTTCCAGCCGACTACGACGGGGACGGAAAAGCCGACCCCGCAGTCTATGAACCGGACAACGAAGCAGGCTCATGGCTCATACTCAGAAGTCTGGATGGCCAGACCGAAAACCTGACCGGCATCGGCGGCAATCCTGGAGACACGCCTGTCCCAGCAGACTACGATGGCGACAGCAAAGCGGACATTTGCGTATGGGACACCAACGGCGCCTGGCACATACAGCAAACAACAGACGGATATGTCGGGTATTCATTAGGTAATCCGCTTGAAGGCGACACGCCGGTTCCCGGTGATTATGACGGGGACGGCGCCATGGATATCGGCGTCTATCAGGAAAATGCCATCTGGCATATCTCAAGATCAAGAGATGGCTATTTAGGCGTAGCCTATGGCGAACCAGGCGACATCCCGATCCCGCAGGATTATGACGGGGACGGTTCATGGGACATCGCAGTTTACCGACCCTCATCCCATTACTGGCATATACTCGGCCAGGCCGGGTTCGGTTATGGCGGCGACGGTGATCTGCCGGTTCCGGGCCGGTTTTTCAGAACAAATCAAGCTCATGCGGCGGTATACCGGCCCAGCGAATCCATGTGGATTCTCTGGATGAACGTGCCGCCACGGTTCGGCGGAGGACCCAACGATTTCCCGATTCCAAACAAATGGGACGATGATAATCTGGCGGATATAGCAATTTACCGCAACTCTAATGCCGGCTGGTACGCCATGCTATCGAATCAAGGTTATGGCCAGACCAACTACGGTCTGCCAAGCGACTGGGCCGTGCCCGCGGATTACGATGGAGACGGGATAACGGATATGGCCGTGTGGCGCAATGGTAAATGGTATATTTCTTCGAGCAGTAACGAAGTGACTATGGAGTACAACCTGGGAGCAAACGGAGATATACCCGTGCCTGCGGACTACGACGGGGACGGCATGGCCGATCCTGCAGTCTATGAACCAGGAAGCGGCGTCTGGCATATCAACGGAACCACAACCGGTTATGTCGGCAGAATATTCGGCGGAGCTCCAGGAGACCTGCCCATCCCGATGGATATCGATGACGATGATAAGACCGAGCTTGTCATTTATGACCGGAATTCCACTTGGCATTCTGCTGACGTGGAAGATGGAACTTATTGGGGGACACAGTGGGGCAGCACAGCGCTGCACCCGTGCTACATAAGCAAGACGGAAGGTGACAGGCCGGCATTCTATGATAATGCCTCCAGGACTTTTCATGTCTATCCTGGCGACGAGCCCAACGTATTTACCTTCCCCATCGGCCCTGCCGACATGGCGCCTGCATGCGCGGACTACGATGGCGACGGCGAGGATGATTACGCGGCCTTCAGCCCCAGCTCCGGGGAATGGATTATCCGCCGTTCCAGTGACAATACTTTCGTACTGCAGGGCGACACGGTCGGAATACAATGGGGCGTGCCCGGCGGCATCCCTATCGGAGTCAGACAAAAGTAGATAAAAACCTGAAACCTGAAAAAAGGCGCTCGTAATCGGGCGCCTTTTTTGTATACGATCCTTTGATTCTATAAAAACAATCGGCTAAAGGCGCAGGTTTTCATGAGAAATAAAATATCCTGGAAGAATTTTGCTACGCTGTTTCTCTGGCCCGTTTTTCTATACTTCGCATGTTTCGTAGCGCTGACGTGGCCCCAGATTGGCCTCTTTTCATCGCATTTCTATACAGACGGCGGCGATGGCCTCCAGATGGTCTGGAATATCTGGTGGGTCGACAAGGCCGTAACCGAACTCCATACGCATCCATGGCACACCACCTGGTTGCATGCGCCGCACGGAACCAGTCTGCTCGCCCACACGCTTCATCCACTAAAAGGCTTTCTGTCAATACCGGCACTCTGGCTGTTCTCACTTAAACAAACATACAACATCGCCCTTATATCATCTTTCGTTCTTAGCGGCGTTACCGCCTTCTGGCTCGCCCGATATATCAAGCTCAGGTACTGGGCTGCTCTTCTAGCGGGCTTTATATTCACATTTTCCAACTATCATTTTATGCATGCCCAGGGCCACATGCAGCTTGTCGCCATGGAATGGATACCTCTTTACGTTCTGTGTCTCCTGGCGTGGTTGGACAAACCTACGTATCTACGGGCAGCCGGGATGGCGGCAAGCCTGTTTCTTGTAATCCTGTGCGACTATTACTATTTTTTCTTCTGTATCCTCACCACAGGAGTGGCCGTCATCTGGAAGTGTGTCCGTGATCGACATTTGTTTCTGCTTTCCAGGTCGTACATCCGTACCGGCGCTTTATTCGCTCTGCTTGCCTTGCCAACTTCAGGGGCCCTGGCAGGATCGCTGGTCTATCTTTCAGCAACCGATCCGCTATCAGGCGTTCACGTAGCAAGGGAGTTTCCACTCTGCCCGTTTTCCCTTCTGATACCAGGCGGCCACTGGCGGTTTCATTCGTGGACAAGCTGGTACTGGTCGCGGCTGCCCGGCAATATTAACGAGTCAAGCGTTCACCTGGGCTTTGCAGTCATTACCCTGCTGATCTTTGCTTTCGTCTACCGCAAAAAAATCCAGCGCCCGGCACTTGGACTTTTCTGGACTCTTTTTGTCTTCTTCGGGTTGCTTGCGCTGGGCCAACGACTCAACATTTTCGGCCATGAAATTTCATGGTTGCCGATGCCCTATGTGATACTCGAATTCCTTATTCCCCCTTTCAGAATATCCGGAGTGCCGGTTAGAATGGTGACCGTTGCGATCCTGAGCGCGGGGCTGCTGGCGGCAGCGGGCTTTGAATATGTCTGGACATCCACAAAAAAATCCCACAAGCCATGGATGCTCCTTCTGCTCGCGCTCATGCTTTTCGAATTCCTGCCTGATTTTCTGCCTACTACTGCCGGATGGTATCCTCCCCATGTAGAAATCCTGAAGAAGGCTCCCGGGGGCGCAGTTTACGACGATAACAGCTATCACACACATGCCCTTTATTACCAGACAATACATGAGAAGCCGATGGCTTTCGGGTATATATCGCGTGAACCGCTCAGCACACGCAAAAAGAATGTACACCTCAGAGAGCTCTTCGAGTCCGATAAGATCGATGAACTCTACAAAACATACGGGTTCCGCTATTTCGTAGTCGATGAAAACGAAACTTTCACCAACAGAACCAAGCAGGCGACTTTGCTCTACAGGGGCCACGGAGCGGCGCTTTTTGACGCAAGCGGTAAGCCCGGGCTTACAGAGTAAAGCGCTTTCCTAAGGCGGCCTTCGGCCGCAACCAACACGGCAGTAGGCAGCAGGCTGGTTTCTGGATGCTGGTTTCTGGATGCTGGATGCTGGATGCTTGATGCTGGATGCTTGATGCTGGATATTCCTTCGTCCCGACCTCCGCCACTGAGTCGGGACTACGGCTTTACATGAACGCACAGAAGTTATCGGTTCAGAATCTAAACTGCCTAACCCGCATATCTCACGGAATTTCGTAGCGAGAGCGTGGAGAGCGCTGCTGCG
>CAZIXB010000002.1:0-38812 GCA_964543205.1 uncultured Victivallales bacterium | reverse complement strand
GGACTCTTAATCCGCGGGTCGTGGGTTCGAATCCCTCCGCCTCTACTCCACGGGTACATTCCGGGCACATCACCAATCTTTAGACTGAAATGAAGCGTGTTTTCGAAGAGGGATGAGAACCCGCGAAGTGGGTTTGTCTACCTCGGCGCGGGGCCCCCGAGGTAGTGGCTGGCTTTGAGCCAGCCCCGCAGGGCAAGGGTGTCGGGAGGCGCCCGCAGCAATCCCTCCGCCTCTACTCCACCGGGCTCCTCACCGGCGGATGCATATAGACGGGAGCCAGCGGCATTGATTTGATGCCAAACTTCAGTTTTGTTTCTGCGAGTTCTGCGAGATCGTCTGCTTTAGGATAGACATCTTTTTCAATGACCGAATGTGCCGGGGCGTGTTTCTTTAACAGGTCTGAAAGCCGGTCCCATTCGGATGTCAGCACGAGATCGGAATTTTTAAAAGCGGTTTCAGCGTTATTGTTCGATGTCAGAGAAAGAGGCCTGGTTTCCGAGATGCCTCCTTGACTGGAGTCGTATTTGAAGTCCGCGTGCCATATAGTATTGCGCCGTGCGTCACCGATAACTGTTATTGTTTTATTGGGATTTGCGATGCTGTATGGCCGGGCAAGCGCCTCTACGCTTGTGATCCCGTAAATGATTTTATGGACTGGCGCGGCAATTCCGCGCGCGGTTGATAAAGCTATCCTGAGATTGGAAAATCTCCCGGGCCCCAGTCCGATGGCTATGGTCTGGACATCATCCAGGCTTATGGCCGCTTTGCTGAGCGTTGCGGGTAGAGTCTTGTAGAACTCATTGTTGCGCAAGCCTGTATCCTGCCAGGCGTCACATGCAAGCACACGGCCATTGTCGGATATTGCCACGCTCCCTTGCGGGGTAGAATATTCTATTGCTAGTATAAGCATTGTGGCGCAATGGTAAATCCCGGCAAAGCCGGTGGCAAGCTGAAAGAGGAGGGGGGCGTGAGGGGTAAATGTGTTGAGCCGGGTGTTGCCGGTACGGGGGGAGCTTGTTTTTATGGTGGAGGGGCGTTAGAATCTGGCTTATTCTGAGAAGATAAAGAAGGAGGCAGGCAGATGGCATTAAATATTGTAGAGCGGATTGACGATGAAATCAGGGTGCGGCATATTCTTGTAAGTTGTTCTGACAAGACTGGGGTGGAGGAATTTGTCAGCTCCATGATAGATATTAATCCGGACGTGGTGTTTTATTCAACAGGTGGCACATACCGTGTTATTGAAGCCTCGCTTACGCCTGAACAGAAAGATAGAAATCTTGTCTCGGTTTCTGCATACACAGGGCAGCCGGAGATGCAGGGCGGACTTGTTAAAACTCTTGATTTTAAGATTTATCTCGGCTTGTTAAGCGAAACATATAATGAGGCGCATGCCAAAGATCTTTCCAGGGTTGGCGGTGTTTCTATTGACATGGTTGCAGCGAATCTCTATCCGTTCAAGGAGACAGTGGGGGCATCCAACGTGACCCCTGAGATGGCAAGAACTAATATTGACATAGGCGGCCCGTGTATGGTGCGCGCGGCGGCCAAGAATTTTCTTCGGGTTGCTTCTGTAACGGATCCGGGGGATTACGCCGGGATAGTACAGGAATTGTCTGACAACTATGGGAAGCTTTGCCTGGGTACAAGGTTCAGGCTGGCAAGGAAAGCATTCGCTCATACCGCGGAATATGATAAAGCTATTGCAGGTTATTTTGAGTCTGTTAAGGAATTGGATGTAGCGGGGAGTTACAGGACTGAGGGATAAAAGGGGGGTGGCATTGGCCTGTCCGCCTGCTTGCGAAGCTTGTGGCGGGTCATTTGCTCGCTTTGCTCGCGTCATTTGTCCCGAGGCGCTGGCGTGCTCGAGACGTTCATTAGGCAGAGGGTTAGAGTGTGGGATTTGGGTTGGATGGAGAGAGAAATGGGAATTTATGAATTAAGCGTCGGTTCAAGTTTTTCTGCCGCGCATCATCTTGCAAGGTATGAGGGAAAGTGTGCTTTGGTGCATGGGCACAACTGGAACGTAGAGATAGTTGTACGAAGCGAGGAGCTTAACGAAGCAGGGATGGTGGGAGATTTCGGCGTTTTCCGGTCCGAACTTGAGGCGGTTACCGGGCGGCTTGATCATACAGACTTGAATGAAAATGAGTTTATGGGCGGATTGAATCCGACCTGTGAGAATGTGGCCGCAAGGATTTACCAAGAACTTGTGTTGAGGATTAATGATGAGAGATGCCGGCTGGCGCAAGTGAGTGTGTGGGAGAAAAGTGGAAGCAGCGTGACTTACAGGGCCGAGGAGTGAATGGCGGGTTTGTATGTTTCGCCAGAGTATTGACCGGGCGGATGAATTGAGTTATCGGCAGATGAAAGGACAGGATGAGCTAATGATTGATTTGCATACACACTCGACCTATTCGGATGGAAGTTTGAGGCCTCCTGAACTGGTGCAGCTTGCGAAAGAGGTTGGTTTAACTGCGATAGCTTTAACTGATCATGATTGCACCGACGGGTTATCTTCTTTCAGTGCGGCTTGCCGCGGAACTGGTGTGGAGTGTGTTCCCGGCGTTGAGATCAGCGCGGAGGTTCCAAAGGGCACACTGCATATGCTTGGGTACTACATAGAAAGGGAAAATGAGCGATTGCAGTCAGTTCTAAAAGAGATAAGGAACGGCAGGGAAATAAGGAATGGAAAGATTCTCAAAAAGCTGAATAAACTTGGAATGGATTTATCGTGGGAGGAAGTCAGTTCATATGCCGGGGAGGATGTTATTGGCCGCCCGCATTTTTCGCAGGCTATGGTTGAACGCGGCTTTGTAGGATCGAAGAAGGAAGCCTTTGACAGATATCTTGCCAGGGGTAAATCTGCCTATGCGGACAGGTTCAGGTTGAGTCCCGCCGAGAGTGTGGATGTTATTGCCGGAGCGGGGGGTGTGGCTGTGCTTGCGCATCCGTTTACTCTTGATATTTCTGACCATGAACTTGATGACTACGTTGGAAGTCTGGCAAAAATCGGGTTACAGGGAATAGAAGTATACTATTCCGAACACAGCCAGGCTTATGTGAAGCAATGTGAGAAGCTTGCTGAACGTTATGACCTGGTGAAGACAGGCGGATCGGATTTTCACGGGGATGCTAATCCGGGGATCAAGCTTGGCCGGGGTTTCGGGGGTCTGGTGGTGCCCGATGATATCCTGGTTTTGCTTCGCCGTAGGGCGGAGACTGTTCGAGCTGCGGCGTGAGTGATGAGAAGGGGAGAGTCTAGCCTGTACGAAATTGAGCGCCATGAGTAAAAAGAAATTTGAAAAGAACCTGCTTGAATTAATTCGGCGCACCTCGACGGATTTGCCGCGGGATGTGGAAAAAGCCTTGCGTGCCGCGCTTGAAAAGGAAAACAAGGGAAGCATGGCATACTGGGCATTGTCAACCATGCTTGAGGATGCCCGGATAGCCAGGGAAAAAAACAGGCCGATTTGCCAGGATACTGGGACTGTTATGTTTTACTTCAGTGTTCCAGTTGGTTTTGATTCCAACATGCTTGTTTCCTCGGTGCGTTCGGCTGTGGCCCGCGCAACGCGATATGGTTATTTAAGGGAAAACACGGTTGACGCAATTACCGGCGGCCTGTACAGCACGAACATAGCAAACGGTGTGCCGCAAGTGGAAGTTTGCCAGGGCGCCCGGAAGACCGTAGACGTTCGTTTAATTCTGAAAGGTGGCGGGAGTGAAAATGTCGGCAGGCAATATTCTCTGCCTGATTCCCGGCTTGGGGCCGGGCGGAACCTTGAAGGTGTGCGCAAGTGCATTCTAGACGCGGTCTGGCAGACACAGGGCCGCGGTTGTTCTCCCGGAGCGCTCGGGGTATGTATCGGCGGGGATCGGGCTACGGGCTATGCTTATTCGAAAGAGCAGTTTCTAAGAAGGATTGGACGGCGATCTCGAACCAAGGCGCTTTCTGAACTTGAGAAAGAGTGTTTGAATTGCGCAAATGAGTTAAAGATCGGACCAATGGGGCTTGGGGGTAAGACCACTTTGCTGGACGTCAAGATCGCTTCCCTTGGCCGGTTGCCTGCGAGTTTTTTTGTTTCCGTTTCTTACATGTGCTGGGCGTTACGCAGACGAGGGGTACGGCTCGGAGTTGAGGGTGGCGTAGACAGATGGTTTTTTTAGGCTGAGGTGAATGCGGCGAGCGGCGGGCAGCTGAGAAGCGCAGGCACAAAGCCCGTCCGTGCCGGGAGTAGTGATGAATAATCTTAGGTATCCATTTAAAGAAAACGCAGTGAGGTCTTTGAGCGCATCCGACCGCATCAGTTTATCGGGGAGGATTGTTACAGGACGCGACCGTGTTCACGAGGAACTGGCGGGCGAGGATAAAGCGCCTGTGGATATGAGGGACGGCGCAATTTATCATTGCGGGCCTGTTGCTGTTCTTCGTTCCGGCAGGTGGGTTATCAGCGCGGCTGGTCCGACCACTTCTTCGCGCCAGGAGCCTTTTATGGCTGAAGTTATCAGGCGTCATGGTGTGCGTGTTATTATCGGCAAGGGAGGAATGCACAAAGCTACCATAGAGGCATGCAGACGTCATGGCTGCGTGTATGTACATGTTGTCGGGGGCGCAGGGGCGGCGCTGGCCGAACGGATTGTTGATGTCTGCGGCGTGCATTATCTGGATCGCTTTGGACCGGCCGAAGCCATGTGGGAGCTTGATGTTGAGGGGATGGAAGGCATTGTAACCATTGATTCGGACGGCTGCAGTCTTCATGATGATATAGCTGAGAAGTCTGAACGAATTCTTGAGACCATATTGCGCGGGTAACGGCGTGAGATGACAGAGGGAGCTTGATACATGAGAATTGTCTTCATGGGATCGGCCGGATTTGCCTGTGAGAGTCTGCGCGCCTTGAGTGGTGAAAGCATAGTCGGGGTGGTAACCCAGCCCGACAGGCCCAGTGGCAGGAAGCTTATACCTTCTCCCAGCGCACTCAGGGTTACTGCCGAAGATTTAGGGCTGCCTGTTTTGACCCCTGAGAACGTAAACTCGGCAGACAGCATAAAAGAACTTGAGCGCCTTGCTCCTGATCTGATAGCGGTGGTTGCGTATGGACAGATTCTGAAGAAAGCTGTGCTACAGCTTCCTTCTTTGGGCTGCATTAACCTTCATGCTTCGCTTCTTCCGGAATACCGTGGCGCGGCGCCTATTCAGCATGCGCTGCTTGATGGCCGGCGCCAGACCGGCCTTACAACAATGCACATGGATGACAGGATGGATGCCGGGGATGTTATTTATCAGTTGAAAGTTGAGATTAAAAACGGAGAAAATGCCGGGGAGCTCATGGACAGACTGGCTGCGCCAGGCGGAGAATTGTTGGAGCAGACTGTTAAGGATGTCGAAAGCGGTATAGCGCCGCGCAGGCCCCAGGATGAAAGCCTGGCCACTTATGCGCCGCGTTTGAGCAAGAAAGACGGTTTGATATCATGGGATATGGAGGCGGAAGATATTTACAACAGGGTGCGGGCATTTACGCCATGGCCTGGAGCGTATTGTAATTTAAAAGGCCGCCGGGTTGTCCTCCTTGAAGTTGCCGGGATGCGGTCGGGTTCGGCTGATGCGGTTGCCGGCACGGTGTTGGAGTCGGGAAGGAATTCCCTGGTGATAAAGACAGGCGCTGTTTCCGGGGGAGATGATTCTGTATGCCTGCTCAGGGTTAAGCCTGCTGGAAAAAGAGAAATGTCCGGGGCAGAGTTTGCCCGGGGCTTGAGAATTGCGGAAGGAGAGAGGATTCATGGTGACTGAGAATTGCAGCATAGTGAAAGCGCTCCTTGGTGACAGAAGTTACGATATTCGCATAGGCGCAGATTTGACGCCGGGAGCCGGATATTGTGACAGGGTCGACGGGTTGCGAGCATTGATAATCTCTGACAGCAATGTGGATGCAATTTACGGAGATGTTTTTGAAAGGCGAATTGGCGCGCTGGGTTTCAACGTGCGCAGGGAGAAGGTTCCCGCCGGCGAGGCGTCTAAAAATCTGTCCTGTGCCGGGGCATTATATTCTAAAGCGATTGAAGCCGGACTTGACAGATCCTCTTTTATTTTTGCTCTTGGCGGCGGGGTTATAGGCGATCTTGCTGGCTTTGTTGCCGCCACTTATCTTCGGGGTATACGTTATGTGCAGGCGCCTACTACCACGCTTGCCATGCTGGACAGCTCGGTGGGAGGGAAGACTGGTTTGAACATGGAGGAAGGCAAAAATCTGGTAGGAGCTTTCTATCAGCCTGTGGAGGTTGCCATCGACCTTTCAACTCTTGTATCGCTTCCGGAGAAAGAATATCTATCCGGGCTGGCTGAACTGGTTAAGCATGCGGTGATATGGGATGCTGAGCTGTTCAGGAATCTGGAGTCGGGAGCGGAGCGGCTTGTCGAGCGGGATCCTGTTTTTCTGCAGGAAGTAATTACTCGCTCGTGTGAGATCAAGGCAGAAGTGGTTGCCATGGATGAGCGGGAATCGGGGGTGAGGGCTGCTTTGAATTTCGGGCACACGCTTGGCCACGCGCTTGAGAAGGTGGCCGGATACGGCAAGTATCTTCATGGTGAAGCTGTTGCTGCGGGGATGGCATATGCGGCTGATCTGGCTACAGAGACCAGGGGGTTTTCCAAAAAAGATGCGGACCGCATAAAGCGTTTGCTTTCCGGGTTGAAGCTGCCTGTATCGCCTGCGGAAAACGGCGGAAAACCAGGGTGGGAACAGATTCGGCAGGCCATGACCAGAGACAAGAAGGCGTTGGGCAGTGTTCCAAGGTTCACCCTGGTTGAAAGTCTTGGCCGGGTTTGTGTGGGATGCGTTGTGGAAGAGGGTTTGTTGTCTGATGTATACGCAGATATGTAATTCCGGTTTTATACATGGAGGAATCGATTTGTCGTGGGTATGAACGAGACAATTGTAAGGGAGTATTTTGAGTTAAACGGCTTTCACGTGTTGCAGCCAAGGAAGCATACTGTTCCCGGCAGGCACAAGACTGCGTGTGAGGAGGTGGACTTTGTCCTGACCAGGCCGGTGAATGCAACTCACGGTGTCGCTGGCAGTTTTGTCTGGACAGGAGATGATCTTCGGTCTGTTGCCGGGGCTATTGTCGGGATCCAGGGGTGGCACTCGGAGCGGCTTTATCCGTCGAGGCTGGAAAAGGAACCTGATCTTTATCGATTTGCCGAGAAAGAAGCGCTTCAATATGCTCAAAATCTGCTTGGAACCGGCAAATTTGCCCGAATTCTTTGTTTGCCGCGGTTGCCTGTGGGGGAGGATTTAAGATCCCGGAGTGTAGAGTTGTTGAAAGAAAGGGGCATTGACGGGGTGATTACTTTTGGGACCATGCTCATGGAATTGGCCAGGAGTGTTGATGTCAACAGGAACTACGGAAAGTCCGACCTTTTACAGATTATGCGTTTGCTCAAAAACTATGATTTGATAAGGGACGAGCAACTTGACCTGTTCCTTGACCGCAAAAAACGGCCTTGACGGCGTGTTTTTCCATGAGTTGTTTAACCCGCATATCTCACACTCCTGAAAAGTGTGAGATATGCGGGTTAACTACAGTTGTTCAATGGAGATCAGTGGTTGCCCTTTGCTCACGGTGTCTCCGTGCTTGACAAGAAATGACCTGATTTTGCATTTGAAAGGGGTCTTGATCTGGTTGAAGAGCTTCATTGCTTCGACGATACAAACCGGTTCGTCTTGCTCGACAATGTCGCCAGGCGCTGTAAAATCGGGTTGTCCGGGGCCGGGGCAGGTGTAAAAGGTTCCGTTTAGCGGCGCTTCGATTGCCGGACCGTCTGTTTTGGTCTTGGCGCTGGTTGATTCTTCGGATTTCGCTGTTTGCGGTTTTTCTTCTGCATGTGCGTTGGCGGATTGTGAAACCTCGCCTCCGCTGAGGCTGAGGCTGGCGTTTCCCCTGCGGATGGTGAGTTCGTCCAGGCCCAGTTCTTTTACTTTTTCGATGACTTCGTGTAATTCCTTGTAGTCTTCAGGATTGAGGAAGGGTTTGCCGTTTTGCGGTGGTTCCATATTTCTATTGTTATCCACCTCATCCACCTCATCATGTTGTTTTCTCTCGGTTTCTGCTGGCGGTTCAGGACGTTGATCTTCGGGCAAACTGCGCCATTCCAGGTATTGTTTTGCTGTTTCCGGGAAAAGGCAGTAGGATATAATATCTTCTTCTTCCTTTATCAGCACGGGATCGATATTGTCTGTTGCGTTAGGCAGCATAGGGTCTAGCAGATCCGCCGGCCGGCAGGTTATCGGTTTTTCGTCGCCAAGTATTTTCTTTTTTAACTTTGGATTGATTTTGGCTGGTGGTCTTCCGTAAAAGCCTTTTATGTAATTCTTTGTTTCCTGGGGCACCATTGAGTATCTTTCGCCTGACAGGATGTTCATTACCGACTGAATGCCGATTATCTGGCTTGTTGGGGTTACCAGCGGAGGATAGCCCATGTCTTTTCGGGTTTCGGGTATTTCATCGAGGACTTCGGGAAGTCTGTCTAATGCATCCTGCTGATCGAGCTGTGAACGCAGGTTGGATATCATTCCGCCTGGTATGTGGTGGATAAGTATTTCCGGATCAATGATATTAATGGGTTGATGCGACAATTTCCGTTCCGGGGCAAGATTACCGAAGTATTTGCAGATTTTGCGTAGGCAATCAACGTCAAGCTGTGCATTGTACGGGGTCTGGTCAAATATCGAAAGCATGGTTTCTACCGGTGGCTGAGATGAAAAACCCGACATAGGCGATATTGCGCAGTCGATCGCCCCTGCGCCGGCCATTACCCCTTCGGTATATGTTGCCACGGCCATACCGCTTGTCATATGGCAATGGAGCTGGACAGGCACGTCCAGTTTCGTGGTGAGGGCCGAGACCAGTTTTTCTGCGGAAACGGGCGACAGGATTCCCGCCATATCCTTAATGCAGAGGGAGTCGATGCCCATTTGAACCTGTTCTTCAGCCACACGCACGAACTCGTTGACGGTATGGACCGGACTGATTGTATAGCAGAGGGTGCCCTGCGCATGTCCGCCGTGTTTTTTGACGGATTTGATAGCGTGTTCCAGGTTCCTGTTATCATTAAGCGCGTCGAATATTCTGAAAATATCTATCCCGTTTTTGCAAGCCAGAGCTACGAAGCGGTCGAGGAGATCGTCGGGATAATTCTTGTATCCGAGTATATTCTGACCGCGGAGAAGCATCTGCAGGGGAGTTTTCTTTGCTTTGGATTTCATCAACCGGAGACGTTCCCATGGGTTTTCCCTCAGGAAACGAAGGCATACATCAAAAGTTGCTCCGCCCCAGACTTCGAGAGAGTAATAGCCTGCGTTATCGATTGTTTCCAGTATGCCTTCTATGTCACTGGTCCGCATCCTGGTTGCCCAGAGCGACTGGTGGGCATCGCGCAGTGTGGTGTCGGTGATACGAAGCGGCGTTGTTTTTTTAGAGGAAGCGGAAGTTTGTTTTTTAGATTTCCGGGTGGTTCCTCTGTCTTCTTTTTTTGATCGGGCCATGTCTAGTCCTTCTTTTCTATCGTTTGACTCTTTCAGGTCTGCCCATTGAAGCGAATTTTTCAAATCTCTTTTCCAAAAGCCTTCTCGACGACATTTTTTTAAGTCTTGTCAGGCGGGTCACGAGAGTTTTCCTGACTGATTCGAATGTTGCTTGATGGTTCCTGTGTGCTCCGCCGACGGGTTCTTCGATTATTTCGTCTATTATATTGTGTTTTTTGAGATCCTTTGCAGTAATTTTCAATGCCGAGGCCGCATCCGAAGCTTTTGAGCCGTCGCGCCACAATATGGAGGCGCATCCTTCGGGGGATATGACCGAGTACACAGCATTTGAAAGCATCAGCACGGCATCGCCTATGCCGATTCCGATGGCGCCTCCGCTGCCGCCTTCTCCTGTGACTATTACTACAATCGGAACTTTAATGCTGAACATCTCCGTAAGGTTGCGCGCGATGGCCTCGGCCTGGCCGCGGGCCTCTGCTTCTTCGCCGGGGTAGGCCCCGGGGGTATCTATCAGGCATACTACCGGGATTTTGTATTTTTCCGCCAGTTTCATCAGCCGCAGGGCTTTGCGGTAGCCTTCGGGGTTTGCCATCCCGAAATTGCTTCGGAGGTTTTCTTCTACGGATTTACCCTTCTGGTGTCCGATGAGCATAACTTTGTGTTTGCTTTGTTTTATGCTGGCAAAACCGCCTATAATGCCCTGGTCGTCGCCGAAGCAGCGATCTCCGTGCAGCTCTATGAATTCGCCGAAAACTCCACTGGCGTAGTCTTTTATGGACGGTCGTTCAGGATGTCTTGCTATTTGTATGGTCTGCCATGGGGAAAGATTCCGGTAGGTTGATTTTGTCTTTGCTTCCAGTTCGCGAGCAAGTTCAGCTATTTCGGTATCGAACTCAACGTTCGGGTTTTCATTTAATTTTTTCAGCTCGGAAATTCTGTTTTCTATTTCCGCTATTTCCTTTTCAAAGTCGAGATTCATATTAACCTGATCTTTTCTCTATTATCCGTTTGCTATCACCGGCGCTATCGAGCGGTGAATCCCGGATTGCCCTTATTCCGGCATCGAGGCGTATAATTTAAATCAGTGTTGCGAGAAAGTTTTTCTGATTTTGTCAACAAAGCCTTTGCTGCCAGTGTTTTTCTCCATCCGGAGTTTTTTTTCCTGTATATGCTGCTGTAGTTCCTCGTGGGAGAGCGGTTTTCTGCACAGGTTCTCATCGGTCTGGATGTCCAGCGCTTCCATGCTGTCTGCCGGAACATCGACGCGTAACACCGGAACGCTTTTGAGTCCGATTCGGTCACAGGCTGAGAGCCGCCTGTAGCCTGAGATAAGAATGTTGTCAGGGTCTACAATCAGAGGGGACAGTAAACCCAGTTTTCTTATCGAGTTTTCGAGAGTTGTTGTATCCCCCGAATTTCTTAGCGCTTTGGCCTTGGTTTTTATCCGGCTGATTTCAAGTTCTGTGAATTTCTGCTTCATTTTTTTGACACCTTCGCTCATGATGCATTCCAATATTTCAATACGTTGCAGATAAAATCTTTCAGGTTTTTCCGGTCTACGATGTGATCAATAAAACCGTGTTCCAGCACGTACTCGGCGGTCTGGAAGTCATCCGGCAGTTTCTGTTTAATGGTTTGTTCGATTACCCTGCGCCCCGCAAAGCCTATCAGGACGCCTGGTTCGGCAATATTGATGTCTCCCATCATGGCAAAGCTTGCGGAGACGCCTCCCGTGGTGGGGTGGGTCAGGACAGAGATGTAGGGAATGCCTGCTTCGTTCAGTCTTGATATCCCCGCGCACGTTTTGCCCATCTGCATTAATGAGATGATGCCTTCCTGCATTCTTGCTCCGCCTGAAGCGCATACCATTATGCAAGGCATGCGATGTTTCAGGGCATAATTCATGGCCTGGAGTATTTTCTCTCCCGTTATGCTGCCCAGGCTGCCTCCAAGGAACCGGAAGTCCATGATGCCTATAACAACGGGGATAGACTTCATTTTGGCTTTGCCTGTTACTATTGATTCTTTCAGCCCGGTTTTTTCTGTGGCCTGTCGGGCTTTTTCACTGTAGGCGCCCCTTGCGTCGGCGAAGGAGAGCGGATCATTGAACGCCAGATTCTGATTCAGCTCCACAAATGATTCTTTGTCGATCAACTGATCAAGTCTCTGGTGGACAGTAATCTTGTCATGGAAATTGCATTTCGGGCAGACGTTGTCTGTTTTCTTCCATTCTTCCCTGAATACGTGTGCGCTGCAGCCCGGGCATATCATCCACATATGGGATTTTTCAGGCGTCGGCTTTTCTTTTCGTGTTTTTCTAAACCATGCCATTTTGGAACCTTTTTCTTTAAGCAAGCAATTATGCGTTGGGGAACTGTATGTTGACAAGGTTAAATTGGCGGAACGAGGGCCAACGATAATGTTGGATCAGCCCTCCAGAAGATGGCTCGCCAGGAGAAACTGTGGTTGGAGAATGGCTCTGTGACACTGAAAATGGGTGGAATTCTAGCGAAAGATGAGTATCGATTCTGGCACATATAAGGAGCCGACCTTACCCGCAGATTTTACGGACGACCCCGAAAAAACATGCGGGAGAACTGATGATACCGGCAGGATGGGTTTGCAGAATCTGTCTGTGTTATCTATAGTTGGGCAATGAGGATTACAGGCGGAAGATTTGGCGGATTGCAGGTTTCGGCTCCCGACCGGCGCATGCGGCCCACACGGGATATGGTAAGAGAAGCGCTTTTTTCTATCCTGGGAGAACAAATAACAGGGGTCAAGTTTGCGGACTTGTTTGCAGGTTCGGGTATTGTGGGAATGGAAGCTGCGAGTCGAGGCGCGGATGAAGTCTGGTGGATTGAGAGAGCCGGGAGTTCCTGCAGTGTTCTGAAGCGGGTTTCGCGAAAGTTTCCTGATTTTGCCGGACGTATTATCAGGGCTGATGTCGGCCGGGCGCTCGGGGGAGTTCTGCGAGGGGAGAGGTTTGATATTGTTTTTGCGGATCCTCCTTATCTGGAGCCGGGGCCGGCGGATGGCGGAGCTTGCGGGGCAGCGGGCTGGAGGGAATATTTGTTGAGAAAAATTCCCGCTTTTGATGTTATTGCTGATGGCGGGTTGTTTATATTTGAATCAGAGAAAAGAGACATTGTCGGGGAAGAGACCCGGAAACATGAGGGTTGGAAGACTATTGACATTCGCACGTATGGTGGCACAGGCTTATGTTTTTATTTACGCGGTTAAAAGCCTGTAAAGAGGGAGGCGCAGGAAATGAAGAAAAAAAGGGCGATATATGCCGGAACATTTGATCCGTTGACCCTTGGACATCTTGACATTATAGAGAGAGGATCTGAAATTTTTGACAGGGTTCTAATAGCTGTAGTTTCGGAGCCTGTAAAGAACAACACCTTCAGTATTGAAGAGCGTCTTGATATGGTTGGCGCTGTGGCGCATGGCATGGACAATGTTGAGGTTTGTTCTTTTGATGGATTGCTTGTAGAGTTTGCGCGTCGGAAGCGATACCATGTATTGCTGAGGGGTTTGCGCGCATATTCGGATTTTGAAAATGAGTTTCAGATGGCATTAACCAACAGGAAGCTGGCTCCCGAGATAGAAACTTTGTTCATGATGCCCAAAGAATCGCACAGTTATGTGAGTTCGAGCGCTGTAAAAGAAGTTGCCATCCACGGCGGAGACATTGGCGGTTTTGTTCCCCCTTACGTTGAGGAAGCGCTCCGGAAGCGCTTCAGCGCCGGAAAGAGCGGGAATAAGTCCTGATATTGCATACTGGAAGAGAAAAAGGTCCGGGTGAAAGATTATGGAACGTTGTATCAGTTTCAGGCTGGCTAAAATCCCGCCGGAGGGGGAGCGGTACAGGGGCGAGGTATCTGGAGACATTCTTGCATTATCCGATGATGTGGAGTACACATCTCTTGATGTGGTTTCCTATGATCTTTTTGTTCAGGAGGTTTCCGGCAGGTTTACAGTGAAAGGTTCGCTGTGGACGAGGGTGAAATTCATCTGTGCGCGTTGTGCAGTTGAAGGTACGCTTAATGTGAAGGTTCCGGACTTTCGAGCGGCAAAGGAATTGGAAAAAGATAGTGAATATGTGGACTTGACCCAGGATATACGCGAAGCTATTATTCTCGCTTTTCCTGGATATCCAGTCTGCCGGTCTGGCTGCATGGGATTGTGTCCACAATGCGGCAAGAATCTCAATGAAGGCCAATGTGAATGCGAGCCTGAACGGGACTCGCGTTGGTCGGCGTTGGACGAACTGGGCTTGATGGAGGAGTAAAAGATGGCAGTACCAAAGCGTAGAACATCAAAGAGTCGAAAGCGCATGCGCAAGATGGCTCACAAGAAATCATATGTGGAAGCTAAGCCGTGTCCTGACTGCGGCGAGTCGCAGCAGCCTCACCGGGTTTGTCCGGCCTGCGGTTATTACAAAGGCAGGCAGGTGCTTACTGTAGAGACGGGATGACAGTCAGGGGTATCTGATGAAGATAGCTGTTGATGCTATGGGAGGGGATTATGCCCCTCGCGAAGTAGTCGCGGGGTGTGTTGAAGCTTCTGAAAAGCTGAATTCTGTCGGCGGGATTATTCTAGTCGGCGATGAACAAGCTATTAAGCGTGAACTGGGCTGTTATTCCGGTGTTTCATCCAAAATAGAAATCAGGCATGCGTCGGAAGTTGTGTCGATGGACGAAACTCCTGCCGGGGCAGTGAGAAAGAAGAAGGATTCTTCCATAGGCCGGGCTGTGGATCTTGTCAAGGCAGGTGAAGCTGATGCTGTGGTTTCGGCCGGAAATACAGGCGCTGCGGTTGTTGCCTGCACTTTGAAGTTGAGGTTGCTTGAAGGTGTTATCAGGCCTGCAATTGCAGCGGTTCTACCGACCGAAAAAAATCCGTTTGTTCTTATTGACGCAGGAGCCAACATTGATTGCAGTTCCAGACTTCTGGCGCAATTTGGTGTTATGGGCGCGTTATATTCCCGGATGATTCTGAACCGGAACGATCCGGTTGCTGGCCTGTTGAGTATTGGCGGCGAAGAAACAAAGGGCAATGAGACAACAAGGGAGGCCTATAAGCTTCTGGATCAGTCGGGCATAAATTTCCGCGGCAATGTTGAAGGCCACGATTTGTTTCGCGGTGAAACTGATGTTGTGATTTGCGATGGTTTTGTGGGCAATATTGTGCTTAAGACCGCTGAGAGTTCGGTGGGCGCGCTGGGGCATTGGTTGAAGGAAGAATTTCGTAGTTCTGTGATGAGCCGGATAGGCGCTGCTTTTCTCTGGAAAAGCCTGAAAAAGATGAAGAAGAAAGCCGATCCCCAGACGTATGGCGGCGCGCCCCTGCTTGGTGTTGGCGGTGTGTGTATTATCACGCATGGATCATCGAAGGCGCCTGCCATTTTTCATGCTGTTCGAGTTGCTTCGGAATCAATTCATTGCAATATTAATGACTTGATGGTTGAGAAGCTTAAAGAAACGGGTCTGGCAAAGAATCAGAACCTGAATAATATGATGATGGATAAGATTAAGGAAGTCGCCAAGGTAAGATAATGGGAAATTCAAAAGAGAGTATGAGAAGAATGCGTATAGCGGGAATAGGTTCATACCTGCCTGATCGTGTGCTTACAAATGCCGAGATGGAGAAGATAGTTGACACTTCGGATGAATGGATTACCACGCGAACCGGCATAAAGCAGAGGCATATTGCGGCAGAAGACCAAGCGTCTTCGGATATGGCAACTATTGCGTCCCAAAGGGCTCTTGAAATGGCGCAAGTCAGTCCCGATGAAGTTGATATGATTCTTGTTGCGAGCATAACTCCCGACATGGTTTTTCCTAACACAGGCTGTTTTGTGCAAAAACAACTGGGCGCAAAAAATGCGTTTTGCTTTGATATAGAAGCTGCTTGTTCGGGATTTCTATACGGTCTGGACATTGCAGCGCGGATGATAGCTTGCGGCAGGATAAATACCGGGCTGGTAATTGCGGCGGAAAAGTTGAGCGCAATAACCGACTGGCAGGACAGGTCAACATGCGTTTTGTTTGGAGACGGATCAGGCGCTGCGGTTGTGAAGCCCTGCGAGGATAACAATGGTATTGGGTTGATGGATGTTGAAATGGGTTCAGATGGAGGCCTTGCTGATCTTCTCAAGTTGCCCGGTGGAGGCAGCAGGAATCCTGCTACGGCTGAAACTGTTCAGAACAGACTGCATTACCTGCAGATGTCGGGCAACGAGGTGTTTAAACACGCAGTTTTGCGCATGTGCGAGGCTGCAAGGAAGGCAATGGAAAAGAGCGGCTTGACAACCGATGACATTGACTGGGTTATCCCGCACCAGGCCAACCTGAGAATAATACAGGCGATTTCGAACAGGCTCAAGGTGCCCCTGGAGCGTTTTTGCAATAATCTGGAGAATGTGGGCAATACTTCGGCTGCGTCCATTCCGCTTGCGATGGACGAAGCTGTTAGAGATGGAAGAATTCAGAGAGGGCACAAACTGTTGTTGATAGCTTTCGGCGGTGGTTTTACGTGGGGAGCTGGAGTTCTGGAGTTTTAGAAGCAGGTGTGAGTTTGAAGCCGCACATGGGGTTAGATTATGAAAACAGCCTTGGTATTTGCCGGGCAGGGCGCGCAATTTGCAGGAATGGGAAAGAGTATTGTCCAGGCACATCCGGATTGCGGAAAGTTTTTCCAGCAGGCAGATGATGTGCTTGGGTTCAGTCTTTCGAAACTTTGTTTTGAAGGCCCTTCCGATGAATTGCAGCGATCTGATAACTGCCAGCCGGCCATATTTGTGATGAGCGTAGCCTGCATGTGCGCCTTACGAGCGCGCACCGGTGAGATATCTTATTCAGGAGCCGCGGGTCTGAGCTTAGGCGAATGGACGGCATTGCATGTTTGCGGATCGCTGGGTTTTGAGGAGACTTTAAAAATTCTGCGCGCCAGGGGCAAGTTCATGCAGGAGGCATGCGAAGCGACCGAAGGGGGGATGGTAAGTGTTATTGGTCTTGCGCCCGAGAAAGTTGATGAGATCAGGGCACGGGCTGGTGTCGAGACTGCGAACCTGAATTCTCCTGGCCAGACTGTGCTCTCGGGCGGGAGCGGGCCAGTTGCAGAGGCGGAGCAATTGGCGTTGGAAGCGGGCGCCAAGAAGGCTGTTGTATTAAAGGTGGCGGGGGCATATCATTCTTCATTGATGCAGTCGGCAAGAGAAAAACTTTCCGAGGTTCTTGATGAAGTTGAATTTAAAAAACCGGCGGTTCCGGTATTATCTAATGTTACCGGCCGGCCTCATGGCGAGCCTGGCGAGATTCGTTCGCGAATGCTAGAACAGGTTACCTCGACAGTTCACTGGCACGACTCTATTGACTGGTTAAGGCAGCATGGTGTTGAGCGTTTTATAGAACTTGGCCCGGGTCGTGTGCTTTCGGGGCTGATACGGAGGATTGACCGTAAGGCGCAGGTTACGAATGTTCAGGACGTTCAGACCCTGGACGCAACTTGTGAAGCATTGGGCGTTTGAGTCAGGGCTGGACAATATTGTTGCCCGATGGTATAGAGAATGGAGGCTATGAAAATGGGAGTTCTTGAAAACAAAACCGCTATTGTAACTGGGGCGGCTCGAGGCATAGGACAGGCAATAGCAGTTGGCTTGTCGGCTGAAGGCGCAGATCTGGCTCTTTGCGATTTACAGTCTGAATGGCTGGAAGAGACAGCCGGAATGGTAAAATCAAACGGGCGCAAAGCGGAATGTTTCAGTGTTGATGTAAGCGATACAGAAGCTGTAACAGAGACGGTTAAGGCTGTGCTTGGTGGCTTTGACCATGTTGACATCCTGGTCAATAATGCCGGGATTACCAAAGATTCTTTTCTTTTGAGGATGTCTGAGGAGCAGTGGGACGCGGTCATGGCTGTAAACTTAAAGGGCGCCTTTCTCTTTACTAAAGCTGTATCTAAACCAATGATGAAACAGAGGGGAGGGGCGATAGTAAATATTGCTTCGATTATTGGCTTGATTGGAAACGCGGGACAGTGTAATTATGCCGCTTCAAAAGCAGGGGTAATAGCTCTTACAAAGTCCGCTGCCAAAGAACTGGCATCACGGAACGTGCGCGTTAATGCTGTTGCTCCAGGGTATATAAAAACAAAAATGACGGAGGCGCTGGACGAAGAGATAAAAAAGAAAATGCTTGATGCCATACCGATGAACCGTATGGGTTTGCCGGATGACGTGGCTAAAGCTGTGTTATTTCTGGCCGGTGAAGCATCTTCTTATATGACGGGACAGGTGTTGACGGTCAGTGGTGGTATGGTGATGTAGGAAAGGAGAAAAGAAAGATGGCCTTAGAAGATAAAGTAAAAGAAATTATTGTTGAACAGTTGGGAGTGAACGCCGAGCAGGTTACGCAGGATGCTTCGTTTATTGAGGATCTTGGAGCTGACTCGCTTGATACGGTGGAACTGGTCATGGCATTTGAAGAAGAATTTGGAGCTGAGATTCCGGATGAAGACGCAGAGAAGCTTACAAATGTTGGCGCGGTGATCAGTTACCTGAAGGAGAAAGGTTACGAAGCTTAGATCAAACTATTCATAAAATTGACGGCGCGTAGCAGGGTGACAGCCTGCATCCGGCATACTTGTCTGCGGGTTGGTTGCAGCCTTGCAAAGGCGGTATATGGGTAGATCGGGATAGTCTGAGAATATTCTCCTGATACAGAGCGTTGGCTTGAGGAAAGAGGATTAATGAGGAGAGCAGTAATAACAGGTGTTGGTGTAGTGTCTCCGCTGGGTTGCGAGATTCAGGATGTTTGGGAGAAACTCAAATCCGGACGTAGCGGCGTCGGGCGTATTGAGCATTTTGATGCTTCGGCTTTTGCCAGCCAGATTGCGGGCGAGGTTTCAGGATATGATCCTGATGCCTTTATTCCTCGCAAGGAACGTCGCCGGATGGACCGTTTCTGCCAGTACGCAATGGGCGCGGCTAAGCTTGCGGCCAATGATGCTGGTCTGGACAAGGAACTTGGCAACCCGGAGCGCCGGGGCGCTGTCATTGGTTCAGGCATCGGCGGGCTGGAAACATTTGAGATCCAGCATAGTGTGTTGCTGGAAAAGGGGCCTTCGCGTTGTTCTCCATTTATGATCCCGCAGATGATATCCAACATGGCAGGCGGGTTGATAGCCATTGAATTCGACCTGAGAGCGTTGAATTACTGCACTGTTACAGCTTGTGCGTCTTCGGCTCATGCTCTTGGCATGGGGATGCGCGCTATTCGGGAGAATGACGCGGATCTGATGTTTGTGGGCGGAGCCGAGGCTTCTTCCACTCCCATGGGAATAGCCGGGTTCTGTGCTATGCGCGCGTTAAGCACCAGGAACGACGAGCCGGAAAAGGCAAGCCGGCCTTTTGACAGGGATCGGGACGGTTTTGTGATGGCTGATGGGGCTTCCATCCTTGTTATTGAGGAACTGGAACACGCCCGGGCAAGAGGCGCACAGATTTACGCCGAAGTAGCGGGTTTTGGAATGACTTGTGATGCTTATCACATTACTGCGCCCGAGGAGACAGGCGACGGGGCAAGGCGGGCAATGGTTCAAGCAATGGAAGACGGCGGCGTTGCGCCATCAGACGTTGATTATATCAATGCTCACGGGACCAGTACGCCTCTGAACGACAAGATGGAAACTGCGGCGATTAAGGGCGCTTTGGGCGATGAAGCTTCGCGGTCGGTGATGGTTAGTTCCAGTAAATCAATGACCGGACACATGCTTGGCGCCGCTGGCGGTTTTGAAGCTGTTGTTTGTGCTCTGGCATTGAAGCATGGTGTGGTGACTCCCACAATAAACTACCAGACCCCTGATCCCGAATGTGATCTGGATTATGTTCCAAATGAAGCCAGAGAGAAGAAGTTGTCGGTTTGTTTGAGCAATTCTCTTGGTTTTGGCGGGCACAATGCCTCGTTATTACTGAAGGCGATGTAGACTTTTATCTGGGATTACGGAAGCGAACCGAAAAGCAGGATTCCTTCGCGTTCGATTCTATTCCATAGGGTCTCGTTTTCGGGACGGTTCATTGTCCGCGGATCCATGAGGTAATGTTCTAGAGTCAGAGAGTATCTGTCTCGGAAAGCCTGGGCCAGCTTCTGGATTGACGCCAGCGATTTAATGCGGTTCGACCCGCTTGAAAACAGCATAATGAGTGTGACTCTTCCTCCGTATTCATTTTCTTCTCTTGCCAGGGGGCCGGTTGCTACGGCTGCGTTCGGGCGTGGTTTGACAATGCGGCGAACAGTTTTGCGGACATCATTCCAGAACATCTCTTCGGCTTCGAATGCTGGTTTGAGCGCTTTGGCAACCAGGTAATGATTATGATTAAGGGAATAGCAGTGCCTGCCGGGCAGAACTTCACAATGAACCGCATTTGCGTCGGTGAGCGTATGCAGAGCCATCATTGTAGCGCGGTTGGAGAGTCCAGAAGCTTTTTCGACATCTCTTCCGGAGACAGGGGATTCTGCCTGGTAGAGCGTTCGAAGCACAACCAATTGACTTCGGTTGGCCAACAGGTAATTCAAGCCTTGCATAGCTGTTATGATTCCTCGTATTTTGACATGTCCTGATTATGCAAAATTCATGATGATTGCAAGGGGAAAGAAGAATTGTGCCGCCGGCGGGTCAGGCCGGGTGGCGCAGGTATTTGAGAGGTGTCGGTATTTGTGTGTGTTTATTGCTTGACGATTCGTCCACGTATAGCTCAAAGTACGTGAGAACCGTTTATTTACCAAGGCGTAGTATATTGGATTAATTAAATGTTAAGCAGGTTTTTAGGGTTATTCTCGAACGATATCGGGATAGATTTAGGGACAGCCAATACATTGGTTTATGTGAAGGATCGCGGCATTGTGCTTCGTGAGCCTTCAGTTGTTGCCATTCAGGCTGGAACCAAGCGAATTCTGGCTGTTGGTGATGAAGCCAAGCGCATGCTTGGACGGACACCGGGCAACATTGTGGCTGTGCGGCCGATGAAGGCCGGTGTAATAGCTGATTTTGAGATAACAGAAGCTATGCTTCGGTATTTCATCAAGCGGGTGCATAATCGCAAGAAGATGGTTCGTCCGAGGATCATCATTGCAGTTCCCAGTGACATCACGGAAGTTGAGAAACGAGCGGTCAAGGACTCGGCGACTCATGCCGGGGCAAGGGAAGTGTTTCTTATTGAAGAACCGATGGCTGCTGCCATTGGTGTAGGATTGCCTGTCCAGGAGCCAGCGGGGAACATGATAGTGGACATAGGCGGAGGGACCACGGAGGTGGCCTTGATATCGCTTGCCGGCATAGTTTTCAGCCGCACAGTAAGAGTCGGCGGCGATGAGATGGATGAATGTATAGTTCAGTACATGAAACGTGTTTATAACTTAATGTTGGGAGAACGTACTGCAGAGGAGATCAAGATGTCAATGGGTTCGGCATATCCTGTTGATGAAGAGACCAGCATGGAGGTCAAGGGAAGAGACCTTGTAGCCGGGCTTCCGAAGACTTTGACCATTACTTCCGAAGAGGTTCGTGAAGCTTTACAGGAGCCGGTTTCTTCTATTATTGACGCTATCAGGATAACTCTTGAGAGGTGTCCGGCTGAATTATCGGCGGACCTTGTAGACAGGGGCATGATTCTTGCAGGAGGTGGCGCCCTGCTCAAGAATATGGATAAGCTGATTGCCGAACAGACCGGGTTGCCTGTTCATCTGGCGGATGATCCGCTCAGCGCTGTAGCGGAAGGCACCGGCGTTGTTCTTAACGAGTTGAATTTCCTGAGGAGTTCGGCTCGCGCCACCAAGGCTTGACGGCGCATCTGCTCGGATTCCGTTTTTTCTGCAGTGCTTCGCGACGGTAATTGATCGTGAGCCAGAAAAAATATTTTGTATGGTTGGCATTGCTGGCCATAGTTGTCCTTTTGAACCTGCCGGTTTCGGCTTCCAGGCGAGTCAGTTCTACGGCCAAAGACGGAATAGCGCCGTTTCAGAATGTGATGTCGCTTGTTATCAGCAACGTCCGCAATTATTTCCGCTCTTTTGCCCGGGCCAATCGGGCGGTGGAAGAGGTCCGCGATAAGAACCTGGAGATTGCCCGTCTAAAAACTAAGATTGAATCCCTGGAGAGGCTTGTAAGGGAAGAGGAGAAGTTCTCTTCTCTTCTGACTTTCCTTCGCAAAAGCGAACATGATCTTGTTTTATGTGAAGTTGTAGCCAGGAACGGAGCTGTAGGATGGTGGCAGACCCTTCACCTCAACAGGGGCGCCAAAGCCGGTATCAGGAGCGGACTTGCCGTAGTGACTGCCGACGGGATTGTAGGCAAAACAGTCAATGTTTCAGAACGCACCGCCGATGTGCTTCTTATTACTGACCCGAAGTGCAAAGTATCGTGTGAATTTGCTGAATCCGGCGGATTTGGAATTATGCGCGGCGGCGGGGTTGACCTTTCAGGAAAAGAGAAGCTGGACCTGTTGTACAATCCTGCGCCCGGCAGGATGGATTATATAGACCGGGACCGCGTTGTAAAGCTGCATGATGAGGTTATAACTTCCGGACTTGGCGGCATTTTCCCCCGAGGCATTATGGTGGGGTATGTTTCCGGAGTGGATGTGCATCGGTCTGAATTGTACAGGATTGCGGAGGTTGTGCCTTCTGCCGATCTTGCAAAACTGCGTTACGTTTTTGTGGTTGTTGAGGCCGGCGCAGAGAAGCAGGAAATAGATATGGAGGCCGGGCCATGAACTGGGTGGTAATGTTGTTTTCTATTGTCGGCGCGGCTTATTTGCAGCTTGTCCTTCCTGCGTACTCCTTGTTTGGCCAGGCTAAATTTCCTTTTCTTCTCGGGGTCGTGCTGTATTACGCGTTAAATCGCGAAATCGGCATCGCGATGATGGCCGGTCTTTTTGCGGGGGTGTTTCAGGATTCTCTGAGTTTGATTCCTCTTGGTTTCAGTTCAATCATTTTCTTTCTTGTAGTCTGGATTGCCGGTCGTTTCAGGTCTGTTATAATGCTTGGCACCATGTTCACGCCTGTTCTTTTCGGCGCCGTTGCCGCGCCTCTGGCTTTATTGTGTCTCTACATCCTTTTGCGGAGCCAGGGGCTTGCGGGCTGTGGTTCTGGATGGCTTTTCTTCAAGTTGTCTGGAGTTGCGACTCTTGCTGCTGTTGTTACGCCTCTGGTCTTCTTGGTTGTGCGGCGTCTTGATATGTGGGTAGGCAATGTTGAGGGGTTTGAAGTTTGATGATACAGGGAGGAAGATATGGAGAAGACACCACGAGGCTGAAGTTTCTGTTCGCGGGAATGGTGCTGGCGCTGCTTTTTCTTGGCGCAGTTTTATGGAGACTGCAGATTCTGCAAGCACACCGTTATATCGGCAAGCAGCGCAGGCAGAGTGTCAGACGGGTGCGCGTACCGGGCAACAGGGGCCGTATTTTTGACCGGAACGGCGTTTGCCTGGCAAGGAACCGGGTTAGCTTCTGCATAGCCTTTTATCTTGAAGAGTTGCGCCAGCCCGGAGGCTGGTCTCGCACCGTGGATCATGTTGACATGCAGATTGATAAAATGGCGGAATCCCTGGGGATTTCGAGGGAGACCACGCGCGAGGATATTGTCAGGCATGTAAGGCTGCGTCTGCCTCTTCCTTTTCTGGCGTGGACAGATCTGCCGGAAGATATTGTGGCGAAGCTGGAGGAGTCGGGCACAAGGATAGCCGGAGTGGATATATATGTGCGTCCTGTTCGCGTGTACCCTCGCGGAAAGCTTGCTGCGCACGTTGTGGGTTATGTAGGCAAGGCCGATTTTTCATCTGAGGCGGGCGAAGTTCCGGATTATTATCTTCCTGAGATGGAGGGTAAAAGGGGACTGGAGCGAGTGTACAACGGGGAACTGGCCGGACTGCCTGGAGCCGACCTGATAAGAATTGACGTTTCGCATTACAGGCGCGGCATACTGAAAGATTTGTCGAGGCATCCTTATCCTGGGGAAGACATTTACACTGTGCTTGATGTCAGGATACAGAAGCTGGCTGAGCAAGCGTTGAGGCGCAGGCGGAATTCCCAGGAGCTTCGGAAGGGGGCGATAGTGGTTATTGATCCGAGCAACGGCGATATTCTAGCGATGGCTAGCGGTCCTTCCTTTGATCCCCGGATTTTTACTCCTTCTTTATCAGTCAAAGATTGGGAACGCGTGAGAAATGATTCTGCCCGCCCGATGCTGAACAGGGCGATTTCCGGCGCATATCCCCCCGGAAGCATTTTTAAGCCGATTGTTGCGCTCGCAGCATTAGAGAACGGTGATGTTGGCTCTGATCAGAGGTTCAATTGTCCTGGTTATTTTGCCCTGGGCAGCGCTGTTTTTGGCTGTTGGCTGAAAAGAGGGCACGGAAGCATTGCCATGCGAAAGGCTATAGAGCAGTCATGCAATGCATATTTCTGTGAGATTGGATTAAAGACGGGGCATCGGTCAATTGTTCACATGGCCGAATCGCTTGGCCTTGGGCGCAAAACCGGTATCGGGCTTGGGGCTGAGAGGGCTGGACTTGTTCCGGATAACGCCTGGAAAAGAAGAGTATACGGTGATTCCTGGCGGTCCGGTGACACGTGCAATATTTCCATTGGACAAGGGGCTTTACTGGTAACGCCTCTGCAGATGGCCGTGTACACCGCGGCCCTGGCAAACGGCGGCGTTGTCTACAGGCCCCGCCTTGTTAAGCGACGAGGCAGGGATGGCGAAGTTTTGAACAGGCTGTCTTGGAGCAGGAGCGCCCTTGAAGTTGTCAGGGGCGGAATGCGGGACGTGGTTAATGCTGATAGCGGGACGGGAAAGCGGGCCAGGATTGAGGCTGCGGTTGTGGCAGGCAAAACAGGAACTGCCCAATACGGCCGGCCGGGCCAGAACAAGCAGCATACATGGATGATTGCCTTTGCGCCATTTCAAGATCCCAGGTATGCGGTGGCTATGGTGATAGAGGATGGAGTTTCCGGCGGGATAACTGTGGCGCCGCGGATGGGCAAACTTATGGATAGTATTTTTGATCTTGAATTAAATGCCGGGAACAGGGGTTAGATCTGAATGGCTGGCATGCTGAATAGATTGAAAGATTTAAGGAAAATGCACTGGGGACTGAACCTTGTGATTTTTGTCATGGTAGCGGTTGGCATAATGTTTATACACAGCGCTGTTAACGGCAGTCTTGATCCGGACGCATGGAAACTGCCTTACAAGCAGTTTGTGTGGTTTACAATAGGGACCGCTGTCTATCTGTTTTTAACACTTTGCGACTATCGCAGTTTCAGCAAGTTCGTGTGGTTAACTTATGGCGCCACTGTGTTTCTTCTTGTTCTGGTTCTGCTGGTAGGCGGCAGCGCTACAGGCGCAAAGCGATGGCTGACCCTTTTTGGCGGAGTTACCTTGCAGCCATCCGAGGTTGCAAAGCCTGCGCTGGTGTTGGTATTGAGCGTAATTCTGAGCCGGCCAGACGTAAACCGGCGGAGCTTTAAGCTTGTGGTCTGGCTGATTCTAATTGTCAGTATCCCCTGGTTTCTTGTTGTGGCTGAACCGGATTTAGGCACCGCAATGGTATTTTTGCCCACGGCTTTCATCCTCATGTATGCGGGCGGAATATCTCTGAGGATGTTGGGGGTTATGGTTGTTTTCGGGGCACTGCTTATTGGCATTGTTCTTGGTTTGTTTCTTTTGCCGGAGAAACTGGGGGCCAGTCCCGAGAGGCAGGACGAGATAGTCAGAGCCATTGGATTAAATCCGTACCACAGGGACAGAATTGTTTATTTTCTGAATCCTGAGAAAGATCCCAGGGATGCCGGCTGGAACAAAATCCAGTCTGAGATTGCGGTTGGCTCCGGCGGTGTATGGGGCAAAGGTTGGAAGCAGGGGACACAGAACATACTTGGTTTTCTTCCGAGGACGGTAACTCCAACGGATTTTATTTATTCGGTTATTGCCGAGGAGAAAGGTTTTGCCGGCTCTTTTGCGGCTCTGATTCTGTTAGGTTTGCTCATTGGTTTTGGCGCGCAGGCAGCTTTTATGGCCAGGGACATGCTTGGCAGGCTGTTGTGTGTTGGTGTTGTAACGCTGATTTTCTGTCATGCATTCATAAACATTGCAATGACCATCGGGTTGATGCCTATTACGGGGCTACCGCTGCCGTTATTAAGTTATGGTGGCAGTTTTATGGTAATGACCATGGCAGGGCTCGGCTTGATTCAGAGTGTGTATGTGAGGTCGCTGCCTCGGAGGCAGGAATTTATTGATTAGTCTGTCTGAAACAGAGAAAGGACAGCCGAAGTGAAAGAGGTGAAATGGAAATGTTCAAATTCAGGAAGAAGTCGCAGATGAATAGAGAAATAATAATTAATGCAGAGAGCCTGGAAACTCGTGTTGCTGTTGTGGAGAATGGTTGTCTGGAGGAGTTTCAAGTTGAACATCCTTCCCGTGAGAGGGTAGTGGGCAGCATTTACAAGGGCAGGATTCAGAACCTGGAACATGATCTACAGGCGGCTTTTGTTAATATAGGCATGAAAAAGAACGCATTTCTTCACTATTGGGACATGATTCCCGAGATTCCTGAGCTTGATTTGGACGACAGTGACAAGAGGCGCAGGCCTTCAAAACGCAAGAAGCTTTCGAACAAGGAAATAGAAAAGATGTTTCCTGTCGGCTCAGAGATAGTGATTCAGGTTACCAAGGGTCCGATAGGAACCAAGGGCCCCCGTGCTACGGCGAGTATAAGCATTCCCGGCAGGTATCTAGTATTTATGCCCGGGTGCAGCCTGAGGGGTGTTTCAAGGAAGATAGGGGATAGAAGCGAAAGGCAGCGTTTGAAAAAAATTCTCGACAAGCTTGCGCTGCCTGGCAATGTAGGAGTGATTGTGCGCACTGCAGGCGAGGGGGCAAGCAAGCGTAATTTTGTCAGGGACTTGAAATCATTGAATGCGATATGGGAGGATCTCCAGGAGGCCATCCAGGCTCAACCTCCGGCAACATGTGTATACCAGGAGCTTGACCTTGTTGAAAGGGTGGTGCGGGACTGGCTTACTGAGGATGTAGACAGGATTATTGTTGACCGCAGGGAGCGATTCGAACGATTGCGCAATCTGGCCGGGCGAATATCTCGCAGATCCAAAGCCAAAATACAACTGTATGAAGGCGAGAAGCCGATATTTGAATATTACAATGTTGAAAAGCAGGTGGAAAAAGCGTTTCAGCGGAAAGTCAAGCTTGATTGCGGAGGGTATATAATTCTTGAAGAAACAGAAGCTCTGATTTCCATAGACGTCAATACCGGCAGACATAAGGGTAAGGGCTCGCAGGAAGAGGCGATCCTAAAGGTCAACCGAGAAGCAGTGGAGGAAGTGGCCAGGCAGTTGAGGCTGCGCAATGTCGGAGGACTGGTGGTTATTGACCTGATAGACATGAGATACAAAAAGCACCAGAGCACGGTATACAGGGAGATGAAAAATGCATTAAAAAGGGATCGCGCAAGGACAAACGTTCTGCCGATTTCTTCGCTGGGCATCATGGAGATGACCAGGCAGCGGGCGGAAGAGAGCATTTTGTCCTCCATGTATATGGATTGTCCTTACTGCAGGGGACGAGGCAATGTGAAGTCGCACCTGGGGATGAGTGTAGATATACAGCGTCATCTTGCGGCTATTATGCGAGGCGATATGCGGGATAACAAGAAAAGGGATTTACAGGTTATTGTGCACCCGGCCATTCTTGACAGGCTGCGCAGCGAGGACGAGGTGTTTCTTGTAGAATTGGAAAAGAAAATGGACGGAAACCTGAGCTTCAGAAAAGATTCCGGCAAGCATATTGAAGCTTTTGAAATTAAAGATGCGGGCACAGGAGAAGTGCTTTACGCTGTTGAAGAGAAGTAGTTCTGCGGTTGTCGGCAGGAAGGGCTTTGTTTTTAATGAAGTGTTTGTTTTTGATTTTGACCGGATTGTCTGTTTCGGCTTTGTTTTTTTGCAGAACAGTTTGTGCCGCCGAAACTACTTCGGATGCAGGGGTTCTGGCCGAAAAGGCGGGAATCCCAGGCTCCGGGGAGCCTATTGATGTTACCGCCGACCGTTTGGAATATGACGAAAGCGCCGGGTGGGTCAAGGCTACGGGCAACGCGGTAATTCGGCGGGGAGGCGAGACGCTGACGGCGGAGCGTATACGCGTTAATACTCGCACCGGCCAGGCCTATGCCGAAGGCAATGTAAAGCTGGTTGACTCTGAAGGCGGAGTATGGCGAGGCAGCAAGTTGAGCCATAACTTCAAGAGTCGGGTTGGCGAGGTGTCCGGACTTACATTGAAGATGACGCCCTTCAGGCTTCTGGCTTCAAGCAGCGCAAAGCGCGAAAGCAGCAGCGCTGTTGTTATTAATGATCCTGTTGTGACCACCTGCACCAACGCGCCCGATCATGTGCATTATCGGATAAAGGCCAGAAATTTGACCTTTGTTCCTGATGAATATCTCAAGGTAAGGCACGCAGTGTGGTATTTCGGCAATATTCCAGTGATGTATCTGCCATACTGGAAACAGAATGTTAACGACCGAGGTTTGAGGATGTCGGCAGGCTACACTAGCGATTTAGGCGGGTTCCTTCTTCTCTCCCACAGGTTCAGGCTTAGCGAAAATTTGGAATCCGAACCGCACCTTGACTATTACTCCAGCCGCGGGATAGGCATTGGCGAGGGCTTGAAGTGGAGGAATCAGGACAGATATGACGGCGAATTTTTTGGATACTACATTCACGACCTGGAGCCGGACCAGGAGAACAATCCGGACATTGACAATAACCGTTACAGCTTGAAGATCCGCCATCGGTATAAGCCGGGACCGAGCGATTATGCAATGGGACAGTTAGAATACTGGAGCGACCGCGCAGTTCTTGAGGACTTCTTTGAGAGTGATTATAAACGCCATTCGCAGCCCGAGAACTACTTGTGGTATAGCTACAGGGGAGACGGATATCTTGCAAGTGTCATTGCGCGTTTTAGACTCAATGATTTTTATTCCAGCGTGAATCGTATGCCAGAGGCGTCGGTTGATATTTTTGAGCGGAAGCTTGGCGACACGTCATTTTATTACAAGAGTAGAAATTCTGCGGTTAGTCTTGAGAAGCTTCATGAGGAATTGTCTTCAGCAGACGACTATTCTGCGTTTCGATTTGATTCTGAAAACAGGGTATTGCACAGCGGCAAGTGGTTTGGTTTTCTCAATTTTATTCCAAGGGCGTCTTACAGGGCTACTTACTACTCGAAGACGCGTGATTCTTTCAGCGAGGTAACAGGATCGGGAACTAATGAGGCAGTTTCTTCAGTTGAGACCGAGGAAGGGCCGGAGCTTAGGCATGTGTTCGAGCTTGGCCAGAAGACGTCTTTCAAGGCGTTCAAAATGTTCCGGAGCAATAAGATGCGCCATGTTGTTGAGCCATATACCGACTACACATATATTCCGGAGCCGAATATTTCCCCGGTCAACATCTATCAGTTTGACGGGGTGGATGCGCTTGACAGCAGGCATGATCTCAGGATTGGCATGCGCAACAAACTGCAGTCAAAACAGGGTAACAGGCCTTTTGATTTTGTTGATATTGATGGTTATACCGTTTACATGATTGAACGGGATCAGGGCGAGGCTGCATTGAAATACTTCTGGTTTGATACAGAAATCATGCCCAATGAGCGTTCCAGCATTGAGTTTGACGGAAGGTGGGACTTAGAAGATTCGCAGCTTGACAGTTTTAACACTCGGATGAATTTGCGCAGCCAGGATAATATATGGCATGCATCGGCTGAATACAGATATATCCAAGACAGTCGAAGCATCTTGAGCGGCATTTTTACCTTATGGCCGCAGCAGTCATGGACCTTGGAAACCGAATGGCGTTACAGGTTGATGGACAGCCGCATAGAAGAACAGTGGCTTTATGCGCAGAGAAACCTGGACTGTATGAGTATAAGAAGCGGGTTAGGTGTCAGGCCCGGGCACACAACAGAAAGCGGCGCGGAGCGGGAAGACGAATGGCGGGTGATTTTTGAATTCTGGCTTACAGCTTTTCCGGAGGCCAGTCTTTCCAGTGTTCACGGCAACTAGCCCGCATATTGAATAAGGAAACACTTATGGTGGAAGATGCTTTTGATGCCGGGACTGCCGGCAACATGACAGCGGGCAATGCGGAAAACATAGCCGAAGGTTACGGCTCTATGGCGGAGTCTTTGCTGGCCGGCCGGTTTTGCCGGGATGGTGTTGTTGCCGTTGAATATGTGCAGGGGAAAGGTGGCGGTGGCGATCATCTGGTTCTTTTTGTGAGGGAAGGGGAACGTGTTGTTACCAGCGAGGTTTCTTTCCGTCCGTTTATGATTGTTTCTGATAAGGTTCTTTCAGGGATGCCTGTTGAGCATGAGCGCCGGTCCATGGAGGGGGATGCCCCGCTCAATACCAGGGTTTACTTTGCAAACTGGAAAGATTGTGTCAGCGCCCGGAAGTGGCTCGCCGCTTCTACCGGTTTTTCTTCCTCGGCGCCCGGCTCTCCTTACCTGTGGATTTCCGATCCAGTGCAGCTTTATCTAATGGATACAGGTTTGACTTTATTCGGGGGCCTGGATTTCAGTGATGTTAAAAGGCTTCAGATTGACATTGAATGCGCCACTGCCGAGGGTTTCGAATTTTGCAATGCGGACAGGGAAGAGGATCAAATCATTGCCATAGGCCTTGCGGACAGCTCCGGGTGGAAACAGGCGCTCTCAATTGTTGAGATGGATGAAGCTGCAATGCTCCGCCGGATGGTTGAACTGATAGTAGAGAGAGATCCTGACGTTATAGAGGGTCACAACATTTTCAACTTTGATTTGCCCTATATAAAGAAAAGGGCAAAGAGAAACGGCGTCCCGCTTTTGATTGGAAGGGACGGGAGCGCGCCGTATTTCAGGCCAAGCCGCTTTAATGTTGCAGAGCGGGCGCTGTCTTATGAGCGCTGTGAGATTTTCGGACGGCACATAGTTGATACGCTTTTTCTTGTTCACGCTTATGATGTAACAAGCAGGGCGCTGGGTGGATACGGCTTGAAGGATGCGGCTTCGCATTTCGGTCTCTCTCCTGAAGGGAGGACTTATATAGAAGGAAGCCGGATCAGCGCTGTATTCAAGGATGACCCGGACCTTATACTCAAGTATGTTCTTGACGACGTTTATGAGACCGGCGCTCTTGCAGCCTTGCTTTCAAGGAGTAATTTTGTCCAGGCGGGTCTCCTGCCATACAGTTATCAGAATGTCTGTGTAAGGGGCAATGCCACAAAAATTGATTCTTTGATGCTCCGTGAATATATGGCTGCAGACCGGGCAATATCTCTGCAGGATACAGCCAGGAAATTTGAGGGCGGTTACACTGATGTTTTTGTAAAGGGTGTTGTTCACAACGTTCACCACTGTGATGTCCGTTCTCTTTATCCTTCCTTGATGTTGACCAGGGGGATCGGTCCTCGCAGCGATAAACTTGGTGTTTTTCTCCGTATGCTGAAGGCCTTGAAAGATGTGAGATTCAAAGCCAAAGACATGGCCCGCCGGGCGGAAACAGGTTCCGAAGCCGGTTACTGGGATGCTGCGCAATCGGCTTTTAAAATTCTTATAAATTCATTTTATGGCTATCTTGGTTTTTCGCAGGGTCATTTCAACGACTACGATGCGGCTGCTCGAGTTACACGCGAGGGGCGCGAGCTTCTCCAATCCATGATAGAATGGATGAGAAGTCGCGGCGCGAAGCCTGTAGAAATCGATACCGACGGAATCTACTTTGTGCCGCCAGGCGGTTCTGAGGATATGGGCAAGGAGAAAAAAGAGCGCTTTCGAGGGGAGTTTCACAAATGGCTTCCCGAAGGAATTGAAGTAGAATTCGACGGTGAATATAAGGGCATGTTCAGTTACAAGATGAAAAACTATGCGCTTCTGACTTACGATGGCGAGGTTATAATCAAGGGCGGCGCCCTCAGGTCTCGCGGACTTGAGCCATTTCAGAGGGATTTCATGAAGGATGCCATACGATTGTTGTTGGAAGACAAGGAACAGATGGTGCCGGCTTTGAAGAAGGAATATGAATCCGCAATACGTGAGAGCCGCTGGCCGATTGAAAGGCTTGCAAAGACTGAAATGCTCCGGGACTCTCCGTCGGTTTACAGGAACAAGGTGGAAAAGGGTAAACGGGGCAGAGCCGCAGCTTATGAGCTTGCTTTGCGTTCGGACAGAGAATACAGGGCGGGCGATCAGGTTTCGTACTATGTGACAGGGACGAAGAAAAACGTAGCTGTGCATGAGGCGGCTAAGCTTGTTGGCGAGGCTGAGGAAGGGTGCAGGGACGAGAATGTGGATTTTTATATTGCCAAGCTTGACTCGCTTGCCGGAAAATTCATGTTTGAAGATCGACAAAAGGAGTTTGAATTATGAAAAAATTTTTCTTTGAGCGGCCTGCCGGAGAAGGCTTCACTTTTCTGGAGGTTCTTGCCGTGATTGTTATAATAAGCATTCTTGCAACCATTGTTGCAGTGCGCGTGGGCCAGGAGCCCGCAAAAGCAAAAGTCGCTGCAGCGAGGGCGCAAATTGAGATGCTTGCCAACGCTGTTGATCACTATACCATGAATCATGGCGCTCCGCCTACCCAGCGGCAGGGCCTGGAAGCTTTGTGCAGGCGGCCTGAAGCGGAACCGGCGCCATCGGATTATCCCCCCGGCGGGTATCTAAGGAGCGCTAATGTGCCTAAGGATCCGTGGGGAAACGAGTATGCGTATCTTGTTCCAGGTCCAGATGGCCATTCGTATGAGATTATAAGTTACGGTGCGGACGGTCGCCCGGGCGGCGAAGGGGTCAATGCTGATCTTTCGAACCTTGAATAGAGGCTATTCCATCTTTGAGAATTGATTTGAGCATCTCATGTATTCTGCCGTTGGTGGCCATGAATGCTTTTCTATGGGGCTGGTTGCTTATTTTCGCAAGCATTTCTGATTTGCCGCCCGCTTTTTCCACGATCAGGCCTCCTGCCGCTATGTCCCATGTAAAGATTCCAGCTTCAAAGTAGCCGTCGGATTGTCCTGCAGCGACTCTGCAAAGGTCAAGGGCGGCGGCGCCTGCCACGCGCACTTTCTGCGAAGCCAAGGCTATGGTTTTTGCAAAATACATGGGGGGCAGGTTGCTGACTATATCCTGGTCCAGGCCGGTAAGAATCATTGCATCAGTCATTTGCGAGGTTTTGGACACTGAGATGGTCGAGCCGTTGAGTTTCGCCTGTTCATCCAGGGAAGCCGTGTAGAGTTCGTCTGTATGGGGCGCGAATACTGCTGCGGCAATGGTATTGCCCTTTCTGTCTTGCACGGCTACTGAGCTGCACCAGAAAGGGAAGCCGTGTGAAAAATTCACAGTTCCGTCTATGGGGTCAACGACCCAGAGAAATCGTGAGTCTTTGCTGGCGTTATGTCCTGTGTTTTCTTCGCCAAGGAACGAATGATCCGGAAATGTTTCGCTGATAATACCGGCGGCGATTTTCTGGCATTCGAGATCTAGCTCGAGCTTGACATCATGCGAAGTTCTTAGAACAGTATTTGCTCTTCTGCTGCAGTTTGAAGCTGCATGGCGGCCGGCAGCCTGAGCTGTTTCAATCGCGCAATCAAGAAGTTTCGATGTGTCAGTCATTACGAGATCCTTTTATTTTCTGGCGGGTTCAGGTTTCGATTCCCGCTTCTTCTTTTTCTTCGGGGGCCGGATTTTTTTCGTGGTCTTTAAAGCGCATCGATACGATCCTGGACACCCCTTTTTCCGGCATCGTCACTCCGTATATTGTATCTGCGGCAGCTATAGTTGTTCGGTTGTGTGTTATCACCACGAACTGTGACTGGGAAAGGAAATTTTTCAGTATTCCCACAAACCTGCCGATATTGGACTCGTCAAGGGCAGCGTCAAGTTCGTCAAGCAGGCAGAACGGGCTTGGTTTGATCATATAAATGGCGAAAAGCAGGGCAACAGCAGTCAGGGTTTTTTCGCCGCCGGAGAGCAAGGTAATGTTCTGCAGTCGTTTGCCTGGAGGCCGGGCGATGATTTCAATGCCGCATTCAAGAACATCTTCCTCGTTTACGAGGACCAGTTTAGCTGACCCCCCTTTGAATAGCTGTTTGAACATTTTCTGGAAATTGGAGTTAACCTGTTCGAAAGTCGACCGGAACATATCGGAACTTGTTTTGTTGATTTCTCTTATTACTTTAAGAAGCTGATCCTTTGCTTCCGTCAGGTCGTTTTCCTGTTTCGTGAGGAAGGAGTATCGTTCTTTCAACTCCTCGTATTCTTCTATGGCTACGAGGTTGACAGGCCCCATGGCTTCCAGCTTGGTACGAAGTTCTGTAGTTCGGGTTTCAGCGGTTTCTTCCGAAGGTTTTTCTCCTTCCCAGTCAGGTTCAGGTTCTGCCATGAGCGCTTCTTCGGATATATTATAATCCCCGCAGACTTTTTCGAAGCCGTTCTGCTTTTTCATTGATGCCTGGTTGTATTTAAGGTCTAGCTCTCCTTTTGTTTCCCGGAGTTCATCGAGCAGAGTTCTTTTTTCAGAGACTGCATCTTCAAGGCTCGCGAGTTGGTTGTTCTGTTGTTCAAGATTTGCTTTAAGGCTCTCGGCTTTCTGTGCGTTATCTGCGGCGGCTTTTTCGAATTTTGCGATTGTGTTTTGTGCGCCGTCAATTGATCGGCGGAGGTTATTGATGGAATCGGAGTAGCTCGAGGCATTACGGGTTCTTTCTTCCGCCAGGTTTTGCAATTCGTTTATGCGCTTGTCTGTTACTGTTTTCTGGTTCTGGAGCATGTCGAGTTTCTGTGAAGCTTGCGCTGACGCGATGCGTTTTTCGGTCAGAACTGACTGGAGTTGAGCCTGGGCGTTCTGCATGTTGTGCAGTTCTGTTGTGCGTTCGGCTATTGAAGCAGAGAGTTTACAGCGGGTTTCTTCCATTTCTGAAATCTGCTGTGAGATCGTCTCGGCATCATCTGTTTCGCCGGAGGCATCATCCCCGGCAAGTGAATTTATTTCCCATGTGACGGTGTTGAGACGTTTGCCGGCCTGTTCGGCTTCTGATGAAACCACCTGGTATTCGCCCTGCTTTACAGCAAGTTCGTGGTGTTTCTCGTTGTATTCGCGGGTTTTGCTCTCGATTCCGGCTTCGAGTTGTTTCTGTTCGGCGGAAGCCGCGGAAAAATCTGCTTGCAGAACTTTGAGTCTTGAAGAAAGCTGCGCTGTTTTTTCAAGTGTTTTTTCAAGTTCTCGTTTTCTGCGGACTGCTGCTGTTTCTTCTGTTTCTGCGAAAACAAATATGCGTCCGTCGGGATGCGCCATCAATCCATCTGGCGTCACGAAACGGATTCCGGGTGGATGGTCGGAGGGAATTTCGTCCAATGAATTTATAATGTATAAATCCGCGAGGAGGCGTTTTATTACGGGCTTTATGTTGTCCGGGCACTTGACGTATTCCGCGAGCTGGTCGAAAGGCAGCTTGCGGTTGGAAATGGGCGTACTATAGCCGTCTACTGCGATTAGTCGGGCGGGAGCTTTTTTTTCAGTATTGAGTTGTTGCGCCAGCGAAACGGCTGTTTGGCAGTTTTCCACAAGCGCTGCATTGATCCAGGATGAAAGGGCTGCCTGCAGGGCGGTCTCGTAGCCCTCTGCAACACTGATATAGGAGATCAGTTTGCCGATGATTCCGTTTGTTCCCGGTTTATTATCATCGGCAAGCGGCGAATCCATCTGGAGTGATTCCTGGAGCATTTCTTTACGAGCTTTAACGGATGTTATGTTTTCCCGCAGCGAAGAAATATGCCGTTGAATTTCCAATGTTCGTGATGAAGCTGAGCGGAGCCGGTCTTTCAGTTCGGATAATTCGGACTCATGCCTGGCAGATTCTTCTTCGGCCTTGGCCAGCGCCTCTGATGTTTCATCTTGCCGGGCCATATAGGAATCAAGGACTTTCTGAAGCTGTGCCTGTTCGGCGAAGAGCCTTTCTTTCCGGGCGGCTTCTGAATACTTTCGGGATTCCAGTTCGGTGCGTCTGTTCTCCAGTGATGAACGCCTGCTCTCCATTTCTATTGACTGGCCCTGGAGTGTTTTCAGCAACTGCTGGAGTTTTTCCATCCTGGAATTATGTTCTTCAAGACTTTGCCTGGCTGTGTCCGCAGCCTGTTCGGCGTTGGTTTTTCCGACGGTTGCCTCTTCGATCTTCTGTTTCAAACCCGTAAGGCTTTGTTTAAGTTCGGATATTTCATTCTGGGCGCGCTGGATTTCCTGTTGATCCCTGTGGGAAAGCGCAGCGTATTCCTCGATCCGGTTCCGGTTCATGGAAATCAATTCTCTGGTATGTTTCAATGAACTACGTGCTTCCACTTCTTTTTCGTGGCATTCGGCAATTTCTCTTTCGGTCTGCATTACGCTTTGTCTTATTGAAGATGTGTCTTTTTCGATTTCCCTGATTTCGTCCTGGATTGATGTTCTGTTCTGCTGGATTTCGAGCAGTTGTGTTTTAATTATATCCATTTCTTTGTCGAATTTTTCGGCGCGGCGTATTGCCAGGAAGATATCGAGTTTTCGCAGTTCTTCTCGCATTGCCTTGTATCTTCGCGCCTTGCCTGCCTGGCGCTGAAGCGAACCTATCTGTCTTTTTACTTCGCGTATAACATCCGCGAGCCTGATGAGGTTTGCTTCGGTCTGTTCGAGTTTCCGGATTGCTTCTTTCTTGTCGGCCTTGTATTTCATTATACCGCTGGCTTCCTCGAAAACGGCTCTTCGATCTTCGGGCCGCGAACTGAGGATCCGGTCGACTCTTCCTTGTTCCAGCACCGAATAGGATGTGGTGCCGATCCCTGTATCCATGAAAGTTCTCTGGATATCCTTCAATCTACATGGCGTTTTATTTATGAAATACTGTCCTTCTCCGGACTTGAATACACGGCGGGTGATGGTTATTTCGTGATAGTCAGTTCCTATTGTGTTTTCGCAGTCGGCGAAGGTGATGCTCACTTCCGCCATACCAAGCGGTTTCCTGGAATCCGTGCCGTTGAAAATGCAGTCTTCCATTTTGGATCCGCGGAGAGCTTTAGCGCTTTGTTCTCCCAGCACCCAGCGAATTGCGTCTGATACATTGCTTTTGCCGCATCCGTTTGGACCGACTACGGCAGTCATGCCGGGCTGAAAATGCAACACGGTCCTTTCCGAGAAGCTCTTGAAACCGATCATTTCCAGAGTCTTGAGAAACACTGTAAGAACCTTTCTTTTTTTTTTGGGGTGGTACTTTTGAATTTTGAACATCTATATCATGTGGTCATAACAGATGCAACCACTATATATAAGGAAAAATTGGTTTTTTGGGGCCTTGATTTCTACTGTTCCGCATGTTTCTGATGGGTATTCCTTATGGTATTGCGGAGGCTGGTTTTTCGCATCAAAGGTGTTCAAGTTCGTACAGGACTGTGGTGGAGTCTTCGGGGATAAAAAGGCCGCCGCCGCAATTGGTGAAGTGTTTTTCGATTATGCGGCGGTACCACAGGGCGGAGCGGAGGTGAATATCGCCGTCGGTTCGTGTTTGATCGCAGTTTTCCTCCCAGTCTTCGCGGGTCACAATCTCAAGGTACATTGCGCCCTTGCAGAGGCTGTGGAGATTAGCGATTGCAGGCCTGACCTCTTTTGCCGGCAGGTACTGTAGCACACTCTGGCAGATAACAAGGTCGGACTGTTTCGTTGCGCGATATGAAGTCAGGGAGCCGCGTTTCCAGCCGTACTGTTTGCAGAGTTCGGCGCTTGAATCCACTCCTGTATATCTGATGCCTGGAAACTGTCTTTCCAGCGGCCTTTTCCAGAGTCCGAGCCCGCAGCCCATGTCGATTGTTGATTTGACGGGTATTCTGAGATAGCGGAGATAGCTGCATATATGATTGACTAGCAAGGTTATGTCTGCTTCATCAACCGCCCGAGTTTCGGGGTTGATGTAAAATCTTTTGTAATAAGATTTCTCAAAGACTGTGCGTTTTTTTTCTTTTGCCATGTTTTCTTTTAATCAGCAAACCCGGTCGGCGATTTTTCTTTTACTGTTGCAAGCACGGCGATTGAGACGAGCGCCAGCACGGCCCCGACGAGAAATGTGGCAGTTGAGGAAAATTGTGCCCATAGGAAACCGGCAAGAAGCCCGGCGGGAAGGTCTGCTACACCGACGCCTGTGTGGTAGATGCCAAGGGCTGTGCCCCTGACTTCTTCTTTTGCGAGGTCGCTGACAAAGGCTCTTGCGGTCGCGTCGGTCAGCGCCATGTGAAGACCGAAGAAACCCATCAGTACCCATGCCATGAACATGCTGTCGAGAAGAGCGAAGCCTGTGGCAGTCAGAACATAGAGCGCAAACCCTGCCATAAGGACTTTCTTGCGGCCGATCCTGTCCGAGAGTTGTCCGGCGGGTATCGATGCTGCCATGTAGATTATGTTATAGGCCAGGTAGACAAGCGGGACAACTATCTCGGAGATACCCATCTCCAGTATACGCAGAACGAAGAAGGTAAAAGTGTAATTGCCGATGCCGAAAATTACGGAGGCGACAACCAGTTTGCGGACGTTTGGCGGCAGTTTACGCCAGTTAAGGGAAGGTTTTTTGCGTGAGCCGGTAACGGGTTTTTCTCTTGTGCCCAGGATTATGCAGGCTACTCCGATGGCGCCGGGGATCACGGCCAGAAGGAAGACCATCCGGTAGTTGAATTCAAGTTCCCAGGGAAGAAGGCGCAGAAGAAGATAAGCGCAGATTGTTCCGAGCATTGCCCCGGCGGTGTCCATGGCCCGGTGGAATCCGAATGACTTGCCCCTTCTCTCCTTTGTTTTCTCGGTTGAAGATGCCAGCAGAGCATCCCGCGGGGCGGTGCGTATGCCTTTTCCCAACCGGTCCGTTGCCCGAACCGCCAGTACTGCCCCCCAGCTATGCGCAAGCGCAAGGAAAGGTTTGACTATATTTGAAAGAGTATAGCCGGTGACTGCCAGGGCCTTTCTTCGTCCCAGTCGATCTGATATGTAGCCTGAGAATACTTTGAGCACAGAGGCCAGACTTCTGGAAACGCCCTCTATAAGGCCGATCAAAGGCTTGGGGATGTTGAGTATCTGCGCCATGAAGGCTGGAAGAAGCGGAAATATCATCTCGCTTGACCAGTCGTTGAACAGGCTGGTCAGGC
>CAZIXB010000001.1:0-39615 GCA_964543205.1 uncultured Victivallales bacterium | reverse complement strand
CAAAACGACCCCGATCCGTGCGCGCAAGTATCTTGTATAAAAAGATAAAACCAACAATAAAACCAAGAAATACGTACCACTGCCGCGCAATAAAATTGCTGACGGCAATTACAATCTCAGTCAGAATTGGCAATCCCTCGTCACCCAGCAGGTCATTGAATATTTCCTTGAACCTGGGTATAACGTAGATCATAAGAAAAATCAGAATGCCTACCGCGGCAACAAGCACCACGACGGGGTAAATCATTGCGCTCTTGATCTTGTTCTTGATCCTCTCAGCCTTTTCCATGAATTCGGCAAGCCTGTTCAGCACCACTTCAAGAACACCTCCGGCTTCTCCGGCCCTGACCATGTTGATGAACAGGTTGTCGAATATCCTGGGATGCTGCTCAAGGGCCTCGGAAAACGTGCTGCCGCCTTCTACCGACTCGCCCATCTCCGTCAGCGCCTTCCGCAAGGCGGAATTCTTTTCCTGCTTGAGAAGAATTCTCAGTCCCCTTAGCAAAGGCAGGCCTGCATCAACCAGGGTTGCAAGCTGCCTGGTAAAAATCATAAGCTGCTTGGCCTTCACCCTGGGACCAAGAAAACCAGGCAACTTGATCTCCATCTTCAGCCCTTGTCCCTGCTGCTCCCCCGCCTGCCCGCGCCGCCCGGAAGCAGCCTGTTTTCTTCTGCCCCCGATTTCACTTACCTTGGTCGGAAACAACCCCTTTGCGCGGATCATGGCCACCGCCTGCGACTGATTGTCCGCCTCAAGAACACCCTCGGTCTCGTTGCCGCCCGAGTCCATTGCAAAAAACTTGAATCTAGCCATTATAAATTCCCCCTTATGCTCATAAGTAACTTATCAGTGGAAAAGAGAAAAGGCAATCTGCAAATGCGCCGGCAGGTGTGGCGGTTAAGGGTGTCGGATACGCTTAACCCGGCCAACTTACCCGGTCTGCTGATCAAAGCCGCTGAACGGAGAGGGACAAAGTGAGTCGGGTAAGGGTATCCGGCGAAGGGTGGCGGTTAAGGGTGTCGGATACGCTTACCCGGCCAACTTACCCGGCCTGCGATGTAAACTGACTTGTGGCTAACGTGCAGGGCTACTTATCGCTCTGTGCGGATACTGCGGCGCTCGGCTCAGAAAGCGGAACCGACTCGGTCCATTCAAGCAAAACCATCTCGGACCCGTCGCTCATCCGCGAACCAAGCTTTAGAATCCTCGTGTATCCGCCGTTCCTTTCAGCGAAACGCGGAGCAATCTCATCCACAAGCTTTGCGGAACATGCCTTGTCTCTCAGTCGTGAGACTAGTAAACGCCTGGCATGAACGTTTCCCTTACGGGCTATGGTCACCATCTTCTCAGCCATGCTCCGTGCCTGCCGGGCTTTGCTTATAGTGGTCTTAACCCGGCCCTGTTTCACAAGATTGCATACAGTGGCTGATATCGCCATATCTCTATGCGCCGAACTTCTACCCAGTTTCTTGTCTCTGGTTCTATGCCGCATTTTTCAGACTCCCTTGAAATCCCGTCCCTGTTAAAAGCCTATTCCGAATCCGATTCCTGCTGGAGGAGCGAACTATCAAGCTGCATGCCCAGCGAAAGCCCTAAGTCGGTAAGCTTAGCTTTAATCTCATTGAGCGATTTTTTGCCGAAATTACGGTATTTCAGCATTTCGGGCTCGCTCTTCTGCGCAAGCTCGCCGACAGTTGTTATATTAGCGTTATTCAGACAGTTGGCAGCTCTCACGCTGAGTTCTATCTCGTTGACGCTCATATTCAGCTTCTTCCTGAGTTCTTCACGTTCTGCGTCAACCTTCTTTTCTGTCTCCTCGAACTGTACGACCTGCCTGTCATAATCCACAAACACGTCCAGATGACGCCTCAGGATTGCCGAACCCATCATCAAGGCGTCGCCGGGGTCTATCCGTCCGTCGGTCCATACTTCAAGAATAAGTTTGTCGTAATCTGTTCTCTGCCCCACCCTGGTATTCTCTGTTCTGAAGTTGACACGCCGCACAGGTGAAAAAATCGCGTCAATTGGTATCCTTCCAATTTCCTGGTCGGGCTCCTTGTTCCACTCCGCAGGGCAGAATCCCCGTCCGGTCTTAACTTCCAGGTCCATCTCCAGCTTCCCGTCAGCCGCAAGGGTAGCAATATGGAGATCAGGATTCAGCACTTCCACGCCTCCGCCAGATTCAATATCTCCGGCGGTAACCTCTCCAGGCCCCTTGACTTTCAGGCTCAGAATCTGGGGCTCGCGCACGTATGTCTTGAGAAGAACACCCTTAAGATTCAACACAATATCAGTTACGTCTTCAACAACTCCGTCAAGTGAACAGAACTCGTGCTCCGCCCCTTCTATCCGAACCGACGTTATGGCAGCTCCTTCAATAGAAGACAAAAGCACTCTCCTCAGCGAATTGCCGATAGTTCTCCCGTAACCCACTTCAAAGGGCTCGGCGCTGAACATTGCGTATTTGTCCGTCGAATTTTCATTATCTTTTTCAACCCGCTTGGGCATCTCGAATCTGCTTAATCTTATAGGCATAGTTCCTATCCTTCCGTAATCACGAATGAACGGGATTAATCAATTCCAAAACCGCTTACTTGGAATAAAGTTCAACAACAAGCTGCTCATCAACAATCGGAGCTATTTCTTCCCTGTCCGGTATGCGCTCCACTTTCCCCGCGAGTGTTTCAGGATCCCTCAACAACCACGCCGGAACATCCCGCCCTTCAGCTGCTTCCAACCCCCGCTTTGCCAGTTCTTTGCTGGAGGTTCTCTCCTTGATAGACACATTCGATCCTTCTTTCAGTATCATGGAAGGTATGTCGGTTTTGTGTCCGTCTACAAGAACATGGCCATGCCGAACAAGCTGCCTTGCCGTGGCTCGCGAAGGAGCAAATCCCAGCCGGTAAACAACATTGTCCAGGCGTGTTTCCAGCATCTGCAGCAGCATCAGGCCGGTTATGCCCTTTCGCTTCGCAACGCGCCTGAAGAATAACCTGAACTGGTTTTCCTGCAATCCGTAAAATCTCCGCAAACGCTGTTTTTCTCTCAACTGCACACCATAATCAGACGGCTTTCGCGAACGGCGCTGTCCGTGCATGCCCGGAGCGGGCCTGCCCCTCTCTATCGGGCACTTGGCCATGCTGCACCGCGAACCCTTGAGAAAAAGCTTCATTCCTTCACGCCTGCACAGTCTGCAAGACGGTCCCGTGTATCTGCCCATTTATACTCTCCTGCGCTTTCTCGGCCTGCAGCCGTTATGTGGAATTCCAGTCACATCCTTAATTGAACTCACGTTCATCCCCACGCTCTGTAAAGCGCGTATCGCAGATTCCCGGCCCGATCCAGCGCCCTGGACTTTTACCTCCACCTCACGCATGCCCTTGGCCGCCGCTGCTCGAGCGGCATCCTGGCATACAATTGTCGCTGCGAATGCAGTGCTCTTTCTCGAACCCTTGAAACCAACTTTTCCGCCGCTGCTCCACGCCACCACATTGCCCTTTGTATCTGCAATGCTCACCTGCGTGTTGTTGAACGTCGCCTTGATATGCACTACACCCGAGGAAGGCGCCATTCGCCGCTTCTTGCCCTTCCCTGCCTTTGCTGGCTCCTCGACCCTGCCTTCGGCTTCAACAGCGCTTTCAGCGCCGGCCTGCTCAGGCTCTTCGGCAACCTTTTTTTCTTCTGAAATCTTTTCTTCCTCGGCAACCTTCTTCTCTTCAGCGACCTCGGCCGAATCCTGCTCGTTCTTTTCTTCGTCCGCCATTAAGTTAATCTCCTCCCGGATCTCTACTTGCCCTGCTTAGCCGCAGCGCGCGCTTCCTTGCCCCTAACCGCGCCCACAGTTCTCTTGGGACCCTTCCTGGTTCTGGCATTCGTGCTTGTTCTCTGCCCGCGCGCCGGTAGACCTCTCCTGTGTCGCAAGCCGCGGTAACTCCCTATGCTTATCAAACGCCTTATATTCTGACTGACCTCACGCCTCAGGTCGCCTTCAACCCTGTAATTGGTCTGGATCACGCCCATGAGCTTCCTTAACTCTTCGGAACTCAGTTCATCGGACTTCTTGTCAGGATCAACGCCTGCTTCTCGAAGTATTTTTTCAGCCCTGGCAGGGCCCACACCGTGTATAGCCCGCAGACCATATTTCACTTTCTTGTTTCCTGCTATATCAACACCAAGAATTCTCGGCATAGGTTACCTCTTTCCTTCCGGCCTTCTTCTTCAGCCCTGCCGCTGCTTATGACGGGGATTCGTGCAAATTACGCGCACAACCCCCTTGCGACGGATGACTTTACAACTCTCACACATTCTTCTTACTGATGTCCGCACTTTCATACATAATCACCATTAATTCACAAAAAGCGGCAAGTATACCGCCCATGCCATATATTGTCCATATAAAAAATGTCCATATTTGTTTTTTTTAGTGAAACTGACACAACCTCATCAATTTCACAAGCGCCCGGCTTAAACGCTACGAGTCAATATCTCAGCTTCTCCGTCTCCTACAGCTATTGTATGCTCAAAATGAGCCGATAGCTTTTTGTCCCTGGTCAGCACCGTCCATCCGTCCGAGAGCACCTCGACAGCGCCATCCCCCATATTCAGCATAGGCTCCAGGGCCAGAGTCATACCTTTTTTTAGTTTCGGTCCTCTTCCCGGCGCTCCGAAATTCGGAATCTGCGGCTCCTCGTGCATCTTCCGTCCGATGCCATGGCCAACAAAATCCTTCACAACTGAAAAATCTCCGCCCAGAGCAACCTTCTCAATAGCATTCGAAATATCTGAGAGCCGCCCGCCAACCTTCGCCTTACTGATTCCAGCATACAGCGCATTCTCTGTTGTGCGCACAAGACGTATCACCTCACTGTCGCTTACGCCGACCATTACGGTCCTTGCTGTATCCCCTATGTAACCCCCATATTCAACGCCTACATCCAGACTTACTATGTCTCCAAGGGCTATGCGCTTGCTTCCGGGGATTCCATGAACAACCGCTTCGTTAACCGAAACACATATATGTCCCGGATAGCCCATGTATCCCAGAAACGCGCTGACTGCCCCGAAACCCCTGATAAGCTCATCGGCATATTCAGCAAGCTCTCCGGTGGTTACTCCCGGCGCAACCTCGTCGGCAACCTTATCACGCACCGTGGCCGCAAGACGGCAACTTTCCCTCATGCCTTGCAGCGCCCGCTCGTCCTTTATAACTATTCCTCGTCTACTCACTCCTCTGGCTCGGCATCAGTCCATTTATTCTGCCCGGTTCATTGAATCCACAATCTGGCCTGCAGCTGCTTCCGGATCCTGATCAGAATTAACGCGCTCGAGTTTACCCTCAGACTCGTACCGGGAAATCAACCCTTTGGTCTGTTCATCATAGACATCAAGACGATTTTCAATGGTTTCTTTCTTGTCATCGGGACGCTGGTACAATTCACCGCCGCATTCGTCGCATATGCCTTCTTGCCGTGGCGGACGATTGATTACATGGTAATTGCGTCCGCATTGCCTGCAAATCCGCCGTCCAGTTAATCTGGATATCAACGTTTCCCGCGAAGCTTCCAGCAGAAATACCCTGGAAATCTGCCCGTTCCTTTCGCCAACGCTCTTCTCCAGCAGTTCGGCCTGTTTCTCAGTTCTGGGATAACCATCAAAAAGAAAGCGCCCGTTGCCTTTGCCCGAATCCAGGCGGTCCTCAACAAGTTCAGCAATAACAGAATCAGGAACCAGCTCCCCGCTCTTCATGTAGCCTTCGGCCTTTCTGCCGGTCTCTGTTCCCCTTTTGACAGCATCGCGCAACATGTCGCCTGTAGCAACATGTTCATACCCCGTCTTATCCCTTACAATCTCCGCAAGCGTTCCTTTTCCGGCTCCTGGCGGACCAAGTAAAATTGCAATATTCATATCCAATAGCTCTCCTCGATTTTTCTCCTGAATCGGCAGTACGCCTAACGACGACGACCCCGCAATTTGCCCTTCCTTAGAAACCCGTCATAATGGCGCATCAGCAGATGCGATTCGACCTGCCTCATTGTGTCAAGCATAACACCTACGATAATCAGAAGACTTGTGCCGCCGAAGAAAGAAGCAACAAGCCATGGGATGCCAAACTGCTTGGCAACTATGGACGGCAGCACTGCAATGATGGTAAGCGATATGGCGCCTACCAGGGTAATCCTGGTCATCGTCTTGTCAAGAAACTCGGCGGTGGGACGTCCCGGCCTTATCCCCGGAATATAGCCTCCGTTCTTCTTCAGGTCGTCGGCAATTTGTATAGGGTTAAACTGTGTCGCAACCCAGAAATACGAGAAAAACAAAATCATCGCGGCGTATAACACAAGATAAAGCGGCTCACCCATCATGAGAGCTTCACCTAGACGCTTGGTAAGGGGTATCTTCTCAAGTATCTTGGATGGAAACTGCAGCATGACGCTTGCAAAGATAATCGGCATAACACCGGAATAATTCACTCGCAAAGGCATGTAAGTGCTTTGTCCCCCGTATACCTTCCTGCCCACGACCCGCTTTGTAGTATGAATAGGAACCCTGCGCTGCCCCTGCGTCAACATTACCGTGCCGGCAATCACAACCAGCATCATTGCTGCCATCAGGATAAGATCAAAAATGTTCAACGTAGCAGTCAGACCCTCTCCACCGGTTACAAGACCGCCGGTAACAAAAAGGGCTTCAGGCAACCTGCTGACAATGTTAATGGTAATAACAAGAGAAATGCCGTTGCCTATGCCCCTGTCGGTTATCTGCTCGCCCAGCCACATCAACATCATGGTTCCAGTTGTCATTGCCAGAACCGTCATAAGCCGAAAACCCAGACCAGGATTGGCTACCAGAGGCTCGGTAATGCTGGCGTCAATGTTATGCAGATTCTCTACCAGGGTAGCCAGCACATAGCCTTGAATAATGCAGATGCCGAGAGTCAAATATCGTGTATACTGACCCAGTTTCTGCCGCCCGGTATCTCCCTCGCGCGCCAGTCGTTCAAGGGCAGGCACCACCGCGGTCAGAAGCTGCAGGATGATAGAAGCGCTGATGTAGGGCATGATCCCGAGAGCGCCGACCGCGCACTGACTCAACGCGCCCCCACTGAAAAGCTCCAGAAATCCAAGGAACCCGCCTCCGACCTGGCTTTCTATCTCACTGATAATCCTCTGTAAGGCCGCTGTATCAATCCCCGGAGCCGGGATCGTCGCTACAAGCCGGCACAAAAAGATCATACCAAGCGTGAAAATTATTTTACGCCGAAGTTCAGGTATTTTTAAAGAATTTGCAAAGGCCGAAAACATGGTTACTTCTTCACCACTTCTGTAGTTCCGCCAGCTTCTTCGATCTTTGCCTTTGCGGCTGCGCTGAACTGCTGCGCCTTTACCAGGAGCTTCTTATCAAGATTCCCCTGTCCAAGAATTTTGACCCCGTCGGCATTGCCTTTCGCCAGTCCCATCTGCCGCAGATCATTAACAGAAACTTCAGCGCCTTCATCAAAAACCGCCAGATCCCCGACATTAACCGCTATATAGCTGTGTCGCGGTTTGTTATTAGAGCCCCTCTTCGGAATCCGCCTCATCAAAGGCATCTGACCGCCTTCAAAGCCGGGTTTGTGCTTGTGGCCTTTCCTTGACATCTGTCCTTTCTGTCCGCGGCCGCAAGTCTTCCCTTTCCCTGAGGCTCTGCCTTTGCCGACACGTTTGCGCCGTGTCGTGGAACCCTTTGATTTCTCAAGAGAATACAATTCCATCCTGATATCCCTCTCTAAAACTGTCGGTTATTGAAATATCCCTAGCTTTTACGAATCGCGTCAATTTCCTCTTTGGATCGAAGACTCTGTAAAGCTTTTATCGTAGCCTTGACCACATTGAGCTTGTTGTTGCTGCCCAGCGACTTTGCAAGAATGTCCCTGACACCAGAAACCTCCAGTACAGCCCTGGCGGCGCCGCCTGCAATTACGCCGGTACCCGAAGCGGCAGGACGCAGCAAAACCTTGCCTCCGTCACAAACGCCGGTAACAGTGTGCGGAATCGTCCGGCCTCTCAGCGTAACCGGAAACATCGACTTCCTGGCAATCTCGCTGCCTTTCCTGATTGCGTCGACTACCTCGTTGGCTTTGCCCAGTCCGAATCCCATCGAACCTGCCTTATCTCCAACAACAACCACAGCGCTAAAGCTGAAGCGTCGCCCGCCCTTGACAACCTTGGAACACCGGTTGATAAAAACTACGCGTTCTTCCAGTTCCTGGACTTCTTTTGTATAGGGTTCGGACCTCACTGCTCCTCCTTATCATTGCCGCCTTCTACCGCAGCGGGCGTCTCGCTTTTGCCGGCCTTAAGCCCGTTCTCAAGCGCGCCCCGTACTATTTCCTTTACTCTTCCGTGAAACTTCCTGCCGGCCCGGTCGATCACTACCTCTTCTACACCGCAAGCATTCGCCTTTTCAGCTCCGGCCTTCCCAAGCTCATAGGCCGCAGACATATTCAGTCTGCCATCCGTGTTCCCTACTGTCCCCACGCCGGCAACTGTTATCCCTTTATCATCATCAATGAATTGAACTTCACCGTTTCTGTTGCTGATATTTATATTCATGCGCGGGCGATCACCGGTCCCGAAAACTCTCCGCCTGACCCTCTCATGCCTTATTCTTCGTCTCTGTTTCCGACTGGTTGCTTTCATTACTCTTCCCAATTCACAGACTTGTTAAGCCGTTTATAAATTCAAATGCCGATTGCCGGCGCAGCCGCTAGCCATCATCAGGCCACCGTCTTTCCAACTTTTCGACGTATTATTTCGTCCTTGTATCTCAAACCCTTGCCCTTGTAAGGTTCAGCCGGACAAAATCCTCTGATCATCGCCGCAACGTCTCCGACTTTCTGCTTGTCTATTCCGCTGACAGTGATTTCAACATTGTTGTTGACATCGAGCTTTACACCCTCAGGCGCCGTGTACTCTTTAGGCGAAGAAAAGCCGGCATTAAGCTTGAGTTTCTGACCCTGCACTTCGGCGCGGAAGCCCACGCCCTCCAGAACCAACTCCTTGCGATACCCCTTGCTGACCCCTTCAATCATATTCACAATCAGACTCCGGACAAGTCCAAGCATGCGTTTGCTGTCCTTTGACTCATCAGGAGCTTTTACCATAAGCTGATCGTCTGCAATCTCACATGAGAGATTGCCCGAAAGCGGAAGATGCAGTTCACCCATGGAGCCCTTTACCCGAACGCCGGATTCGTCCGGCTCCACAGTAACATCTTTTGGAATAGTTACCGGCTTTTTCCCTAGTCTCGACATTTACAATACCCTTCCTACCACATTGAACACAGTATTTCGCCCCCTACGCCCGCAGCCTTTGCATCCCTGCCGGTCATCACCCCAGACGAAGTGCTTATCACGGCAACCCCCATCCCGCCAAGGACCCTGGGTAAACTATCTGAATTCGCGTAACTTCTAAGCCCCGGTTTGCTTTCCCTTTTTATCTCTGATAAAGCAGGTTCGCCCTTCTCGGTATACTTCAGATACGCTCTAATAACTCTCTTTACTCCGCTTTCCACCGCGAAGTCCTTTATGAAACCTTCCTTCTTCATTACCCTCAGAATTTCAGCCTTGAGCTTTGAATGCGGTATCTCGACCACCTCGTGTCCGGCCCCGTAAGCATTACGAAGTCTTGTCAACAAATCAGCAACTGGATCAGCTAAAGTCATATTATCTCCCTACCAACTGGACCTGGTAACACCCGGGATCTCGCCGTTAGACGCCAACTCCCGGAAACATATGCGGCACAATCTGAACCTCCGCATATATGCCCGCGCACGTCCGCATCTTTCACACCGGTTGTAATTCCTCACACGAAACTGCGAGCCTCTTTTAGTTTTTTCTACAAGCGACTTCTTAGCCAACATTTACCTCCTCAGTTCTTGGAAAACGGCATCCCGAGCATTGTCAACAACTCACGCGCAGAATTGTCATCAGAAGCCGAGGTCACAACGGTGATATCCATCCCCTGAGTGACCTTGACATCGTTGGGGTCTATCTCCGGAAAGATCGACTGGTCATTGAGCCCCAGCGTATAATTTCCTCTTCCGTCGAAACCCCCCGCAGATATGCCCCTGAAATCCCTGATGCGCGGAAGACCCGCGCCTATAAGCCTATCGAGAAATTCGTACATCCTTCCCCTGCGCAACGTCACCTTGGCTCCCACCGGCATTCCCTCTCTGACCTTGAAATTGGAGATGCTCTTGCGAGCCCGCGTCACCACAGGTTTCTGACCGCTCAACCTGGCCAGATCCCCAATAACTTCCTGGATCTGATCCTTGTCTAATGCATTGCCAAAACCTAGATTAATAACTACCTTTTCAACCCGAGGAACCTGCCAGAAGTTCCTGCATGAAAGCTCTTCTTTCAACCTGGGAGCTATTTCCTTGATGTATTTTTCTTTCAAATCAGACATCGCCCCACCTATTTGTCAAATGAATGGCCGCACTTTACGCATTTTCTCTGCGCGCCATCCTCTGTTCTTTCTTTTTTAACCCTGACGCCTTTTTTGCAGTCCGGACAATATATCTGCAGATTCGAGATATGCACCGGAGCTTCCTTCTCAGTAATTCCTCCCTGCGGAGAATCCTCTGTTTTCTTCAGCGTCTTTTTTACCAGCCTGACACCTTCGACGAGCGCCCGTTCCTTGTCAGGCGTCACCTCGAGAACACGGGCGGTTTTGCCGCGGTCTACGCCTGCAATAACCGTCACGTTATCGTTTTTCTTTATTGTCGCTCTACTCATGCCAAGTTTGTCCTTCTATCCTCTACAAGACCTCCGGGGCGAGAGAAATTACCTTCATGAATTTCCTGTCCCGCAGTTCTCTGGCAACCGGTCCGAAAATTCTCGAACCAATCGGATTCAATGTATCATCAACCAATACCGCCGCGTTCTCGCCAAATTTTACATAGGAGCCATCCGGCCTGCCTACTCTTGCCTTCGTTCTGACAATAAGCGCCTTGCACACTTCGCCTTTTTTGATCAGGCCACCAGGCTGCGCCTCTTTTACCGAAACCTGGACAATATCCCCCAACCTTGCATACCTTTTTCTCTGTCCCAGAACGCGAAAACATCTCACCCGTTTCGCGCCGGTATTATCTGCAACAACCATATCAGTTTCTTCGGATATCATCTTCTTATTCCCTCAGCCGCTCAAGACTTTGATATTATTTCGCCAACGCGCCAACGCTTTGTTCGGCTCAATGGCCGGGTCTCCACAATCCTGACCTGGTCTCCCACCGAACACTCATTGTTTTCGTCGTGAACGTGGTACCTCTTGCGCCGCGTAATTGTTTTACCATACAGCGGATGCTGGGTTCGGCGCTGAACAAGCACCACAACCGTCTTATCGCCGCTTTTTCCAACTACCTCGCCGTCCCTGTCTTTTCTGACAGCTTCGGTACGTTTATCCGCCTCTTTTTCAGCCATCATACAAACACCGTCTCTTCCAAGCATTGCTATTATTACTGCGGCGCCACGCCGCTTTTGCGATCCGTTAAAACTGTCTTAACCCGGGCAATGTCCTTCCTGATCTGCCGTATCTTCAACGGCTGAATGGAAGTGTCTCCCATCTTGTTCTTAAGCCGGAGGTCAAACAACTCGCTTCCAAGTTGCTCCAGAACCCCAAAAAGCTCCTCGTCAGTCTGTTCTCTCAATGTTTCTGCTTTCATCCGCTCCAGTCCCTTTTCCCGTCAATGCCTTTCGATGTACTTTGTGTCTATCCCGAGTTTAGCCGAAGCCAGCCTTAAAGCCTGCCTCGCAATAGGTTCAGTCACACCGCCAAGCTCAAAGAGAACCATGCCCGGCTTTATTACGGCAACCCAGTGCTCAGGATTTCCCTTTCCTTTACCCTGCCGTGTTTCAATAGGCTTCTTTGAAATCGGTTTGTCGGGAAAAATTCTTATCCAGACCCGGCCTTTTCTTTTCATGTGCCGGCCCATCGCGACCCTGCATGCCTCAATCTGTTCGCTCTTGATCCAGCCCCGGCCAAGAGCTTTAAGCCCGAATTCACCAAAAGCCAGACTTGTTCCGGATACAGCTTTGCCGCGTCTGCTTCCTCTCTGCACCTTACGGTGCTTCACTCTTTTAGGCATCAAAGGCATTTTTTTTCAGTCCCCTCTTATCTTCTTGGTTCTGCCAGGCTTATCCCTGCGCATCTTCCTTTTCCTTGCATATCCATACCTTAATTCCGATTCTTCCAGCGGTTGTCGCCGCTTCAGCGAACCCGTAATCTATATTGGCCCTCAAGGTATGCAACGGTATTTTCCCTTCTTTGTACCACTCAACCCTGGCCAGTTCCGATCCGCCAAGACGTCCGCCTGCGCGGATCTTAATGCCGTTTGCGCCAAGATCCATCGCCAGCTTGATGGCCCGTTTCATTGCCCTCCTGAAGGACACTCTCCGCGAAAGCTGCAATGCTATGCTTTCAGCTACCAGCTTCGCGTCAAGATCCGGAGATTTAACCTCCTTGATCTCGATGTAAACCTCCTTGGCTGTTATTTTGGAAAGCTCCTCGCGGATACGTTCGATATCCTGACCTTTCCTTCCTATAACCATTCCCGGCCTGGCGGTGAAAATTGTCACACGCATCCGGTTGGCATAACGTTCAATGGTAACTTTTGATACCGCGGCATGTTCCAGACGCTTCTTCACCAGGTCCTTGACTTTCTGGTCTTCCACCAGACACGCTCCAAACCCTTTCTTACGACTGAACCACCGTGAACGCCAGTTCTTGTCCACCGCAACCCGCATTCCAATTGGATTAACTTTCTGTCCCAAAACTACTTCTCCCCGGCGCTTTGTGCCGTTTTGGAAGGCTCAACCAAGGCTTCCGGCTTCTTGTCATCATCCAGAATAACCGTAATATGGCTTGTCCTTCTGCGTATTACACTCACCATCCCCCTGGCCCTCGGCCAGTACCTAGTAAAAAAAGGTCCCGCATCAACTATCACATTCTTCACCCTGAGGCTCGACAGCGGCAGCTGCGCATTATTCTCAGCGTTGGCGATCGCAGACCTCAATGTCTTGCCGATCAATTTAGCGGCCTTTCTTTTGTTAAAGTCTGTCAACTTTAACGCGTCCGAAACCGAACATCCCTTCAGTTTTCTGGACAGATCCCGAGCTTTGCTCGGCGACATCCTTACATGCCTGGATTTTGCTGTTACTTCCATAATTCCCCAATACTACTTAAGCGACACGGTCTTATCCGTATGCGTACCGTGTTTGCGAAATGTCCGCGTCGGGGCAAATTCGCCAAGGCGGTGCCCCACCATATTCTCCGTTACAAAAATCGAAATATGCTGTCTTCCGTTATGAATCGCAAAGGTGTGCCCGACAAATTCCGGCGCTATCATCGACCGCCTGGACCAGGTCTTAATGGGACGTTTTGCTCCCGACCGCTCCATCTTTTCAACCTTCTTCAACAATTTTTCGTCAACAAAAGGTCCTTTCTTTAGTGAGCGCGCCATATCTACTTTCTCCTCTTAACAATGAACTTGTTCGACGTCTTGCTTCTCTTCCGGGTCTTACCGCTCTTGGCCAGCTTGCCCCAGGGCGATACAGGGTGTCCTCCGCCTGAGCTGCGCCCTTCGCCGCCGCCCATCGGATGGTCTACCGGGTTCATCACCACTCCCCTGACAGTGGGCCTGACTCCCCTCCATCTCTTCCTGCCGGCCTTGCCGTCGCTTAATGTGCCGTGCTCGGGATTGCCCACCCGTCCGATGGTTGCAACGCACTTTGTGTTTATAAGCCTAACCTCGCCGGAAGGCAACTTGAGATTTGCAAAATTTCCTTCCCGGGACATAAGTTGCGCAGATCCCCCCGCCCCGCGAGCCAGCTTTCCTCCTTTGCCGGGCACAAGTTCAATATTATGCACAAACGTTCCCATCGGAATATTCGCCAACGGAAGGGCATTGCCACGCTTGGGTTCAGCTTTCTCCCCTGACATTACTTCCTCGCCAACTTTTATTCCAAGGGGAGCTAGTATATACCGCTTCTCTCCATCAGCATACTGTAGCAGGGCAATATTTGCGGATCTACCGGGATCATATTCAATGGAAGCAACTTTTGCCGGTATGTCGTCCTTGTCTCTCCTGAAATCTATAATCCTGTACTTTTTCTTGTGCCCGCCGCCCCGGTGCCTCGTGCTGATCCGGCCGGATGAACTCCTGCCTGCATGATTTCCGGAACTCTCCACAAGCGACCTTTCCGGTTCAGTCCGCGTTATCTCGGTAAACTCGGACACCGTGGCAAATCTGCGCCCTGCGCTTGTCGGTTTGTATTTCTTTATAGCCATAATTTCACCTACGTTAAATCTATTGTGTCGCCTTCCTGGAGGGTTACAATTGCGCGCTTCCAATCGGATCTTTTCCCATACTTGGCCGTTCGCTCCCTCTTCCTCTTGCCGCTATAATTGCACGTGTTGACCGACAGAACAGACACTCCAAACTGCCGCTCAATGGCATTGCGAATCTCAACCTTGTTCGCCTGCGGCGCCACCCTTAGCATGTATTTATTGCCGTGCTCAGCAAGCACCGCGCCTTTCTCAGTTACCTGCAAACTCAATATCACAGAGAGCGGATCCTTCATTTCTTCTCCCCCTCGGCTCCTATTTCACCGCCAGCCCGTCTTTTCAGAATATCCATTGCTTCCTGCGTGGCAATTAGCGAAGGACTTTCAATAATATCGAAAGTGCTGACATCATCGGCCCTTGCCAGACGCACTCCGCGCAGATTGCCTACGGCCTTCTTTAATTCATGATTCCCGCCGGATGCCACAATTAAAGCCTTTTCCCCAACCTGGAGGGCTTCGAGCAGACTGGTGATGTTTCGCGTTTTCATTTCCAGCCCGCCGAGCTTGTCAATAATCTTGACCCGGTCAGAAGATATCCGTTCGCTCAATATCCGCCTGAAAGCAAGAGACGCAACCTTCTTGTTGACCTTCAGCTTCCGTATCCCAGGCTTCGGGCCGAACGCAACCGCGCCGCCGCGCCACAGCGGAGACTGCTTGTAGCCCGCACGAGCCCGGCCAAGACCCTTCTGACGCCATGGTTTTTTATTGCTACCGGCCACCTCACCCTTGCTCAATGTGGATGCGGTCCCGGCCCGACACGCTGTTCGGTGCGCCACCACCACATCTTTCACGGCCTGCGCGCCCTTCTGCAGTTCCAGCAGCTCTTCAGGCCAGCCGTATTCTCCAACGGACTCTCCAGCCGTATTGAATATTTTTACTGCGCTCATTTGCGCTCACCCTTCTTTAAAGATTTTTTAACCAGCACCATTCCACCGGCGCTCCCGGGAATCGCTCCTTCAACAAGAAGGAGATCCTCTTCCGCTCGAATTCCAACAACCCGCAAATTCTGCTGGGTTACCTTTCGGCTACCCATGTGCCCGGGCATCTTCTTGCCCTTCGCTACCCTGGCGGGATATGCGCACTGTCCTATAGCGCCCGGCTTCCTTTTTGCTCCTGCGCCGTGGCTCATTCGGCCTCCGCCAAAACCATGTCGCTTCATGGCGCCCTGGAAACCTCGCCCCTTGGACACACCCGTCACATCAACAAAACCTACTCCCTCAAAAAGATCAACGCGAACCATGTCCCCTTCGTTGTGCTCGTCGCCGCTTTCCAGGCGGAATTCCCTTAGCCATCGACACGGCGTCGCATCGATTTTCTTGAATTCCTGGAGCGCCGGCCTGGTCAGCCTTTGCTCCTTTTGTTCCTGAAAACCGACCTTTACCGCGTTATAACCGTCGGTCTCAACGTTTTTCTTCTGAACCACTACGCACGGTCCCGCCTGTATGACTGTCACCGCAAGCTTGCGGCCGTCGCTGTCATACACCTGTGTCATTCCCAGTTTTTTTCCAATTAAGCCTTGCATATCATCAGATCTTTATCGTTATGTCAACGCCCGCAGGCAAATTAAGTTTCTTCAGCTCGTCCACTGTCTTGGCAGTGGGATCAAGTATATCCAGCAATCTCTTGTGAACCCTCATTTCAAACTGGTCCATCGACTTTTTATCAACATGCGGACTCCTGTTTACGGTAAACTTCGTTATCCTCGTGGGAAGCGGCGTAGGCCCGACAACTTTTGCGCCAGTTCCTTTGGCAGTATCCAGTATGTCAGCAACCGCCTGATCAAGAAGCCCGTGATCATAGCCCTGCAGCTTTATCCTTATGCGTTGTCCGTTCACTCTCCCCTCACTTCTCCAATAACTGCTTTTTTAATTCTTCAGGTACGATCTCAAACCTCTCGGGCTCCATGGTATAACTACCACGTCCCTTCGTCAGTGAGCGAATCACCGTAGAGTACCCGAACATTTCGGCAAGGGGAACTGTAGCATGAACAATCTGCATATCGCCCCTGGCCTCCATTTCGTTAATCCTGCCTCTGCGCCCGTTCAAGTCTCCAAGCACATCTCCGACAAAGTCCGCCGGCGCAACAACCTCAAGAGACATTACCGGCTCCAGCAATTCAACCGTAGCGGCAGCGGCAGCGTCCCGCGTTGCCATTACCGCGGCTGACTGAAAAGCCAGTTCAGTCGAAGACTCTTCATCCACCTCAACGCCCGTTACCTTAACCATGGTATCAATAATCGAACCGGCTCCAAGCGATCCGGTCGCCAGTCCATCCTTTATCCCCGAGCGTATACTTTCCTTGAACTCGCGGGAAAGATCCCCGCCAGCCCGGGCAAATTCAATTTTATTACCAGCCCCGCGTTCCCTGGAACCAACGGACACTTTCACTCCGGCAAATTGTCGCTTCCCGGCAATCTCCCGGTCAAAAACACACGAACCGGTCGCCGTGGACATCACCGTCTCGTAGTAAGCCACAGCCGGTTTGCCCACAGTCGCCTCAACCTTGAATTCACGCAACATCCGGTCCTTTAGCACTTCGAGATGAAGCTCGCCCATTCCGCTTAGAATAGTCTGTCCGGTCTCCGGGTCAACCCTTACCGAACATGTCGGATCCTCCGACGTCAATGCCGCCAGAGCCTCTTCAAGCTTATCCCTGTCCGACCTGCTCCTGGGTTCAACTGCCATAAATATAACCGGCTCCGGAAATTTGATCCTCTCAAGCTCCACCTGCGCGTGTTCCGCGCAAAGGCTGTCGCCTGTTGTGACTTCCTTAAGTCCGGCTATTCCGCCAATTTCGCCGGAATACAATGCGTCCACATCTGTGCGCGTATCCGCATGAAAAATCACAAGCTTGGCTATGCGCTCGCGCTTTCCCGTCCTGGGATTGAAAACGTTCTGGCCTTTCTTCAGGCCTCCGGAATACACTCTAACAAAGCCTACCCGTCCCATGTAAGGATCGGCAACAAGCTTGAAAACAAGAGCGCTCACCGGGGCGTTGTCATCCGGCACCCTGGTTTCCCGATCGCCCGTCTTAGGGTTTGCGCCTTCAACCCTTTTAACATCAAGCGGCGAGGGCAGGTAGTCGGCTATGGCATCAAGCAGCCGTTGGATTCCTTTGTTCTTCAACGCGGATCCGCACAGCACAGGAATAAGAGAGTTATCGCTGACCGCGCGCCTGATTCCAGCTTTGATCACATCCGGCGTAAGGTCCACATTCCTCAGGTATGCCTCCATTGTTTCTTCATCGACCTCAGCAAGCTTTTCCACAAGTTCCGCCCTTGCCTCTTCCGCTTCAGCCCGCAACTCGGCGGGAATCTCAACAGAGCTTACCTTGGCGCCAAGACTGTCCTTATCATACACCAGGGCTTTCATATCAATCAGGTCTATTATTCCCCGGAAAAGATCCTCAGATCCCCACGGAATCTGCACCGCAACCGCATTCGATCGGAGCCGGTTGCGAATATCCTTTACAACACGTTTAAAATCAGCTCCCACCCTGTCCATTTTATTCACAAATGCCAGACGAGGAACTTCGTACCGGTCAGCCTGCCTCCACACAGTCTCGGACTGCGGTTGAACGCCGCCGACACCGCAGAAAACACCAACTGCGCCATCGAGAACCCTCAGCGACCGCTCAACTTCTACCGTGAAATCAACATGCCCCGGAGTATCAATAATATTAATCTGGTGATCGCGCCAGAAACAGGTCGTAGCCGCGCTGGTAATGGTTATTCCCCGCTCCTTCTCCTGAGACATCCAGTCCATAACAGTAGTCCCGTCATGCACCTCTCCCATTTTGTGCACACGTCCGGCATAGAAAAGGATGCGCTCGGTGACAGTGGTCTTGCCGGCGTCTATATGCGCAACAATGCCGATATTTCTCACCATCGGCAGACTGCGCACCCTATCCGGCGCTTCCCGTCGAGCCTCACCAGACTGAGCTTTACTTTTCTTATTCTGTTCCAAAACTGTTACCATGTTCTTTTCCCGGAGCGTCGCTTGACCTGTCCGGTTACTCCAATTCAACCAATTTCCTTAGCTTACCAGGCATAATGGGCGAAAGCCTTATTCGCCTGTGCCATCTTGTGCATGTCGTCGCGCTTCTTGACCGCTTCGCCCTGATTCCTGTAGGCATTAATAATTTCCTGCGCCAGCGCCGAGCGGGCAGATCCGCCTTTCCTGCTGTTGGCGATTCCCACCAGCCACCTCAGGGCGAGGGCAAGCTGCCTGTTGCGGCTTACTTCCACCGGCACCTGGTAAGTCGCGCCGCCAACCCTGCGGGACCTGACTTCCACCCGGGGCTTGATGTTGTCAATGGCGCGGACAAGAATCTCCATCTCATCCTGATCCATCTTCTTCTGTATCTCGTCAAGCGCTCCGTACACTATGCCTTCGGCAGTGCTCCTTTTCCCGCGTCGCATTATTGCGTTAATTATCTTCGTCACCAGTTCGCTGTTAAATTTCGGGTCAGGCTGCGAAACTCTTTTTTCTGCCCTGCGTCGTCTTGCCATTGCGATCTCCGTATCCTATTTCTCTTTCTTCGCTCCGTACTTGGACCGGCCCCTCTTGCGCCCCTCTACACCGAGAGTATCCAGCGAGCCGCGCACAATGTGATACCTAACTCCGGGCAAATCCGCTACTCGCCCGCCTCTTACCAACACCACGCTATGTTCCTGAAGATTATGCCCTACACCAGGTATGTATGCGGAAACCTCATACCCGGATGTCAACCGCACACGCGCAACCTTGCGCAAAGCCGAATTAGGTTTCTTCGGAGTCTGCGTTTTTACCGCAACACAAACCCCGCGTCTTTGCGGGCTCTTCGAAAGCGCAGGCGACTTGCTTTTCTTCTTCGCCGCTGTTCGTCCTTTTCTAACTAACTGATTTACTGTTGGCATACTTTTTCCTCTATTCTGAAACAAAAAACGCTGAACGTTACCACACCCTCTACGGTGATTTCAAGCTCCACTTAACAAATCCTGCAATTTCTTTTCAGCTTCACTTTCCTTTTCTTCTTCAACAAACTCCTCTTCGGGCAAGGGCTCTCCGAGCGGCACAAGCTTAATATTCTTGTGCATGCCAAACCCGGTGCCACCGGGTATCTGGTGGCCCATTATCACGTTCTCCTTGAATCCTCTAAGCCTGTCCTGCCTTCCAAGCGTCGCCGCGTCAGTTAACACTCGCGTGGTGTCCTGGAAGGAAGCGGCCGAAATGAAACTTTCGGTTTCAAGGGAAGCCTTGGTTATTCCAAGCAGAGCCGGGGTCGCTTCAGCGGGTCGTTTGCCTTCAGCCATCGCAGCCTCGTTGACTTTCAGGAATCTCCTCTTGGCCACCTGGTCGCCCCAAAGGAATTCAGTGTCACCCGGATTCGTAATCCTGACCTTGGACAGCATCTGTTTAACAATCACTTCAATATGCTTGTCATTAATTTCGACACCCTGAAGCCGGTAAACCTGCTGCACCTCGTTTACAAGGTGCTCCTGCAACTCCTGCGGGCCGCAAACTTCCAGTATCTCCTGGGGCACTATGGGTCCCTCTGTAAGCTGCTGGCCTTTCTCCACGTGGTCGCCTTTAAACACAACAATGTGCTTGCCCATCGGTATAAGGTGCTCTTCGGTTGCTCCGGTCGCTTCATCACGAATAACAAGGCAACGTCGGCCCCTCTGGTTAGCCCCGAAGTCAACGGTTCCCTCAATCTTCGCAATTTCCGCGGCGTCTTTCGGCCGCCTTGCTTCAAACAGCTCGGCCACTCTGGGCAAACCGCCTGTAATATCCTTGGTCTTCAATTCCTTTCGCGGCGTCTTGGCCAGAATCGTTCCCGAAGCGACCTCATCGCCCTCTTTCACCATAACATGGGCCCCGGCCGGTATGCTGTAGTATCCAAGAACCTCCTGGTCTTCTACGGATTTCACAACTATCTGCGGATGGATGTCTTCCTTTGTTTCCAATACCACGGTTCCGCTAAGGCCGGTAGCGTCATCAATCTCCTGCTTTACAGAAACGTTTTCCACAAAATCGTGGAAACTTATTGCGCCGTCCTGTTCGGCAAGAATGGGCAGACTGTACGGATCCCACGCGGCAAGCTTCGATTTCTTTTCAATCCAACCGCGATCTTCAACCATGATCACCGCGCCCATAGGCACGGAATACCGCTCCAGCTCATGGCCGGATTCGTTGTGGACTGTTATGCTTCCATTCTTATTTAGAACGACATTGTCCCCGGCCATGTTGCGAACCACGCGAAGGTCCCTGTACTGCACATATCCGGCGTTCTTGGTTACAATCTCGGGTTGCTTGAATACGGAGCTGGCCGTCCCGCCGATATGAAAGGTACGCATGGTAAGCTGTGTTCCTGGCTCTCCGATCGACTGAGCGGCAATAATCCCCACGGCTGTTCCAAGCTCAACAGGCTTTCCATTCGCCAGGTCCCTGCCGTAACACTTGGCGCACACCCCGTGATCGGCTTCACATGTCAGCACACTCCTTATCCGCACCGTGTCTATGCCGACTTCAACAATTTCTTCAGCTTTTTCTTCGTCAATTTCGCCTCCGGCGCTAACAATCGCTTTTCCGCTGATCGGGTCTTCAATATCCTTGACGGCCGTTCTGCCGATCAGCCGGTTCTTCAGAGGAACAAGCTCCTCGTCGCCTTCGGTAATAGCCTTGACCTCAATGCCGTTTATAGTGTTGCAATCCTGTTCGGCAATCATAACATCCTGGGCCACATCAACCAGCTTGCGGGTCAGGTAACCTGCGTCCGCAGTCTTCAACGCCGTATCCGCCAACCCTTTTCTGGCTCCGTGAGTGCTTATAAAATATTCCAGAACGCTCAGTCCTTCTCGGAAGTTAGCGGTAATCGGTCTTTCGATAATCTCGCCGGACGGCTTGGCCATCAGCCCGCGCATTCCAGCCAACTGCCTGATCTGCTGCCGGCTTCCCCTCGCCTTGGAATCAACCATCATAAAAACAGGATTGGTCTCGTCGCTGCCCTCGTTTTCCTCTATCGAAGAGTACATGGCGCTTGATATGTCTTCAGTGGCCTGAGTCCATATATCCACTATCTTGTTGTAACGCTCGCCAAATGTTATAACACCCTGCCTGTACTGCTTGTCCACATCGGCAGCCTGCTTCCTGGCGTTGGATACAATGCTCCCCTTTTCTTTCGGAATCCGGAGATCCTGCATGCCGATGGAAGCCCCTGCAAGAGTTGCCTGCGTAAACCCAAGCTCTTTAAGGTCGTCCAGAACTCTAACCGTTCTTTGCTGCCCGGTAAGGTGATGACAATGCCAGATCATGTCCTGCAGCATGCTTTTGTCAACAAGGTCATTTACAAATCCAAGCACGTCGGGCCAGATTTCATTGAAATATACCCTGCCCACTGTGGTGGTTATAACCCGGTTTTCCCGGTCCCCGTATAATGTCTCCCGTTCATAATCGGGATTCCTGAACCTTATGCGCTGGTGAGTTTTTACATCAGCCTCTCTGTACGCCATCCTCACCTCGTTTACATCGTTAAACAGCGGGAGATGCTCTATGTCATTCTCCTGCGCGCTAGTAAACATCTTCTGCTTGAAGTCCTGAGAATGCGAAGTCAGGTAGTATATCCCCAGCGCTATGTCCTGGGTTGGAGTCATTATTGATCTTCCGCTCGAGGGCGAAAAGATGCTGTTGGTCGACATCATCAGCAACTTCGATTCGAGTTGGGCCTCTATGGACAGAGGAACATGAACAGCCATCTGGTCGCCGTCGAAGTCAGCGTTATAGGCGGTACATACAAGGGGATGAACCTGTATGGCTTCACCTTCAACAAGCACAGGTTCGAAAGACTGGATGCTCAATCTGTGCAACGTAGGGGCTCGATTAAGCATAACTGTCTTGTCACGGGTTACTTCTTCCAGGATATCCCATACCTCGTCAGACTGGCGTTCAATCATTTTTTTCGCGCTGCGTACGGTATGAACAACACCCATTTCCTTGAGCCTGCGGATAATAAAAGGCTCAAAAAGAACAAGAGCCATCTTTTTCGGCAACCCGCACTGGTGAAGCTTGAGCTGAGGCCCTATTACAATTACCGACCTTCCGGAATAGTCAACCCGTTTGCCCAGGAGGTTCTGCCGAAACCTTCCGCCTTTGCCCTTTAACATATCACTGAGAGACTTCAGCGGCCTGTTTCCGGGACCGGTCACAGCCCTGCCGTGCCTGCCGTTATCAAACACGGCGTCAACTGCTTCCTGGAGCATCCTCTTTTCATTGCGGATGATAACATCAGGAGTCTTCAGCTGCTGCAGATTACGCAGCCGGTTATTCCTGTTGATTACGCGCCTGTAAAGATCGTTCAGATCCGATGTCGCAAATCTTCCGCCCTCAAGAGGCACAAGCGGACGAAGATCTGGAGGGATTATGGGCAAGACATTTAAAACCATCCATTCAGGTCTGGTGCCGCTCTTTCGAAAACCCTCAACAATCTTCATTCTCTTTGAAAGCTTTTTCCTGGTCTGCTTGCTCCTGGTTTTAGCCATATCCTCTTCAAGCTTGACCATCATCTCATCAAGGTCGCATTTTTCCAGCAGCTTTTGGATATACTCCGCGCCCATTCCGGCCTCAAAACCTTCGCCGTAGCTCTCTCGAGCCTCGCGATACTCAACCTCGGTAAGCGCCTGGCGGTACTTGAGCGGCGTGTCGCCCGGATCAGTCACCACATAATCCTCATAATAGAGGATTCGTTCGAGACTTGTGGCAGTCAAATCCAGCAACAGCCCCATGCGGCTTGGGGTGCATTTAAAAAACCAGATATGAGACACCGGAACCGCCAGCTCAACGTGTCCAAGCCTCTCTCTCCTGACGCGGGAAACCGTCACCTCTACGCCGCACCGGTCGCATATCACGCCTTTATGCTTAATGCGCTTGTATTTACCACAGCTGCATTCCCAGTCCCTGGTAGGCCCGAATATACGCTCACAGAACAATCCGCCGGTTTCCGGTTTATAGGTACGATAATTTATCGTCTCCGGATTCTTAACTTCGCCGCTGCTCCACGATCTTATGTTTTCCGGCGAAGCCAAATGTATTGAAACCGAGTCGAATTCTTCGGGTTCTGTCAAACCTATCACTTCTGTAGCATTTTCGTTCAAAGTCAGACTCCTTTTAACTTCTCTCAAAGTCTGTTTTCTATATTGCTTTCGCCATTCATAGACATGTTCAGACACAGTCCCCGCAACTCGTTAATCAAAACGCTGAATGATTCAGGGATACCCGCATCCAAGGTGTTTTCACCTTTAACAATTGCCTCATATATCCTTGTGCGACCGGGAACATCGTCGCTCTTCACCGTCAGCAGCTCCTGCAAGGCGTACGACGCGCCGTATGCCTCCAGCGCCCATACTTCCATTTCTCCAAGCCGTTGCCCGCCATACTGTGCCTTTCCGCCTAGCGGCTGCTGTGTAACCAGCGAGTATGGCCCCACAGCCCGGGCGTGAATCTTGTCGCTCACCAGGTGATGCAGTTTCATCATATAGATCTCGCCTATAACTACCCGCTGGTCGAATTTATCCCCGGTGCGCCCGTCGTATAACACTGACTTACCGTCTATCGGCAAACTTGATTCCTCAAGAAAATTGTCTATAGACTCTTCCCTTATGCCATCAAAGACAGGAGTCGCCGCGTACATTCCAAGCGCCTTGCACGCTGCGCCAAGGTGCGTCTCGAAAACCTGGCCAAGGTTCATCCTGGAAGGCACACCGAGAGGATTAAGAACAATATCCACGGGGGTTCCGTCGGGAAGGAACGGCATATCGCAATCCGGCATTATGGTTGCAACTACCCCTTTATTTCCATGCCGCCCGGCAAGCTTGTCGCCTACGGCAAGCTTCTTCTTGGCCGCAACATAAACCCTGACCTGCTTGATGATTCCAGCGTCAACGTCGTCGCCGTTTTCAAGCCGGTCCATGCCCCTCTCGCGCTCCATAGCAATCTCGTCAAACTTTGGCCCGTAATCGCTGATGATCTCATCAATCTTGATCTGGATCGGGCTGCTCTCAATTTCAATGTGCTCATGGGCTGCTGCAAGTTTCCTCAGTAATGTCTTCGTGATCTTGCGATTGGCCGGAATGATTGTTTCGCCGCTCTCCGCATTAACAACATCAAGCGGAATCTTTTCTCCCAGTAGAATATTGCTGAGAGCCTCCGTCAGATCTTCGGTAAGCTGCTGCGACCTGCGCTTGTATTCATCGTTGATGGCCTTTGCCTGCTTCCGCTTCTCAGCCGGGCTTGTCTCGGATCTTTTCACCTCGCGATGAGCCTTGACCCGCACATCCATAACCGTTCCATATGTGCCGCTGGGCACTGTCAGTGAAGTGTCTCGCACATCCGCGGCTTTCTCGCCGAATATTGCCCGCAACAGCCTTTCTTCCGGGGCCAGCTCCGTCTCGCTTTTGGGCGTTATCTTGCCCACGAGAATGTCTCCGGGCTGAACTTCGGCGCCCTGCCGGATAACCCCGTCAGGGCCAAGATCCTTAAGCGCTTCTTCGCCGACATTCGGTATATCGCGAGTAATTTCCTCCGGACCGAGCTTGGTGTCTCTTGCGCCTACTTCAAACTCCTGTATATGAATCGAAGTAAACACGTCTTCGCGCACACACCGCTGGCTTAGAAGAATAGCATCCTCAAAATTGTACCCGCTCCATGGCATAAACGCGACAAGCAGATTCTTTCCGAGCGCAAGTTCGCCCTCCGCAGTGGCAGGCCCGTCGGCAAGAATATCGCCCTTGCCAATCTTCTGGCCCTCGGACACAATCGGCTTCTGATTAAAACAGGTTCCGGCATTGGACCTTCTGAACTTCTGAAGCAAGTATTCCTGCGATTTCGCCTGGTCGGACTTTTTCTTCGGAAGACTGCCGTCAGGCGAAACTATAATCTTATCGGCCGCAACATACGCAACCTTGCCCGGCGCCGTGGCTACCGTTGCAACCCTGGAGTCTCTTGCCACCCGCTCCTCAAGCCCGGTGGACGCATAAGGCGCCTCGGTTTTTATCAGCGGCACAGCCTGTCGCATCATATTTGCGCCCATCAAGGCCCTGTTGGCATCATCATGTTCAAGAAACGGAATCAACCCGGCACATATGCTGACTACCTGTTTAGGAGATACGTCCATATAGTCAACCTGGTTGCCCGGCACTTCAAGAAATTCGCCCTGGTGGCGCACCCACACGGTAGGGTTTGCAAACCTTGACTTTTCATCCAGCGGCGCATTCGCCTGGGCAACAACGTACTTCTCCTCCTCGTCCGCGGAAAGATATTCAACTTCATCGCTTACCCGTCCGTTATTCACCTTCCGATACGGACTCTCAATAAAACCGAAATCATTGATCCTGGCGTAAATTCCCAGAGAGGAAATCAAACCGATGTTCGGCCCCTCCGGCGTCTCGATCGGACATATTCTGCCATAGTGACTGCTGTGCACATCGCGCACCTCAAACCCGGCTCTTTCCCTGCTCAATCCTCCCGGACCAAGCGCGCTTAGCCTTCTCCTGTGGGCCAGTTCGGATAAAGGATTCGTCTGATCCATGAACTGACTCAACTGGCTCCTGCCAAAAAAATCCTGCACAACTGCCGATAATGACCTGGAATTAACCAGCCTTTGCGGAGTGAGTTCTCCCGAAGCAGGATCAAACAGCGTCATCCGTTCACGTATAAGCCGTTCTGTCCGCGATAATCCAACTCTGCACTGGTTCTCCAACAGCTCGCCTACCGTCCTCACTCTCCTGCTGCCGAGATGGTCGATATCGTCAACATTCGCGTTGCCCTTGCGGATCTCTATCAGGAGACGAATGGCCTCGACAATATCAAGTTTGTCGAGCGTTCGCTGACTGTCGCTGACCTTGCCGGCCAACTCAAGCTTCTGGTTTATCTTATGCCTGCCAACCAGACCGAGATCATATCTCTTCTGGTCGTAGAAAAGCCGGCGAAGAAACTGCCTGGCATTTGATGCCGTAGCGGGGTCGCCCGGACGAAGTCTGTGATATATATCCTTCAGAGCGTCTTCAGCGCTGTGAACCTGGTCGGCGCGCACACCGGTCAGAAAGATTCCCTCGTCCCAGCTTGCATCAACAACATCCGCCTTTCTGAAACCAGCGAGCTTCATCTGCTTAAGCACCACCTCGCTGACAGGATCATGCCTCCTGGCTAAAACAGTCTTGGAATCAACGTCTATTATATCTTCACGGAAATACCTGTGAGCAAGCATGTCGCTGGACAAATCCCCTGAAAGATCAATGCTTTCAAAGTTGTAGTAAAGCTCGAGTATCTCGTCGTCGGTTCCGTATCCCAACGCCCTCAGGAACGTAGACGCCAGGAACCTGCGGCGCCTGCGCCGCCTGTCCATAAGAACCCATATAACATCCGAAGTGTCAAACTGGATTTCAATCCACGATCCCCGGTCAGGTATGACCCGAACGGAATACAGGATAGCGCCGTTTGGGTGCGTGGACTGTTCAGAACATATGCCGGGAGAACGGTGCAACTGGCTTACCACTACTCGCTCCGCGCCATTGACTACAAACGAACCATGCTCGGTCATAAGCGGAATCTCGCCCATATAGACTGTATCTTCCCGCACTTCCTCTCCGTCCTTAAGACGAAAAGTCACGTGCAAGGCCGCCGCATGCGTCTGCCCTTCGTAAAGGTCTTCCAGCTCAGACTCCTTTGGCGGGGTCAGTTCATATTTGACGAAATCAAGAACATACCGCCCGTCATAACTTTCTATGGGGAAAAGTTCCTTGAATATTCCCTCAAGTCCCTGCTTTTTTCGCTTCATGGGATCGGATCCAACCTGCAGAAAATCACTGTATGACTTAGTCTGCACTTCCGTCAGATCCGGCGGCTCCATTACCGCCTTAAGTTTTCCGAAGTTCGTTCGACTTACCATTCGTTACCTCGCTCAATAACCCGGGGATTAATCGCGGATTCGTCTATTTCACTTCTACTTCGGCGCCAGCTTCTTCCAGTTTCTTCTTGATTTCTTCCGCTTCTTCCTTCGAGACGCCTTCCTTTACGGCCTTCGGAGCGCCTTCAACAAGTTCCTTGGAATCCTTTAACCCGAGGCCGGTAATTCCGCGCACTTCCTTGATAACGCCTATTCTCTGCGCCCCTGCCGACTTCAGCACAACGTCGAACTCTGTCTTTTCTTCAGCAGCTTCGCCTTCTCCGCCTGCTCCACCGCCTGCGGCGGCCATAGCCACGGGCGCAGAAGCGCTTACACCAAGACGATCTTCCAGAGCCTTGACAAGCTGAGACAGCTCAAGCACGCTGATCCCTTCAATCCATTCCACAAATTCAGCCATTTTACCCTCAACCGCGGGTGCGCTTTCGGCGCCAGCTTCCGCAGTCTCGGCCTGATCCTGTACTTTTTCTTCTTCCGCCATTACCTGTTCTCCTGTTTGCGTTTCCTGTTATCGCACCTACGCGCTATTCGCCGCCCTTCTTCTCTTCAACGGCTTTCAGCACATACAACAAAGTCAAAACCTTCTGCTGCAACACACCTACAAATTGAGTCATGGGGGCTGCAATAGTTCCAACCGCCTGCCCCAAAAGCGTCTCACGGGAAGGCAACTTGGCGATCTGCACAATATCATCCGCGCTCAAAACGGCGCTGCCCATGCTTCCGCCTTTAAACTCGGGAAGCTCCTTGTCCTTGCTGTAATCCAGCACCGCTCGACAAATCTGCGCCATGTCTCCCTCGCCTGTCACCATGGCAGTAGGACCCGAGCACTTCTCCAATAAACCTTCCAGACCGGCGTCCCTCAAGGCAACCTTGAGAAATGTATTCTTGAAAAACTCCAGCCGATTGCTGGATCTATCCAGACGAGAACGCAATTCGTCAAGCTGCGATACATTCAAACCGCGACAATTGACAAGAATCGTGAAATCGCTTTTGTCCAGGTTTTCCCTTATCTCCTGTACTACTGATTCTTTTTCCGCCCTCATACCCAGCCTACTCCTTAAAGTTAACCCTGATCCCAACGCTCATCGTAGAACTAACGGTCACATTCTTTATATATATTCCCTTCACGCCATCAGGACGCTCAGCTTCTATCGCCGATACTATGCTGCGCGCGTTTTCCGCAAGACTCTGCGCTTCAAACGAAATTTTTCCGAACGGCACGTTTATGTTCCCCTGCCGATCCATCCTGAACTCAACTCTGCCTGCCTTGCTCTGCTTTACCGCAGTAGCAATGTCATCTGTAACAGTCCCGGATTTAGGACTCGGCATCAAGCCCCTCGGGCCAAGAACACGGCCGAGCTTTTTGACTTCATTCATCGCCTCCCTGGTCGCAACCGCAACATCAAAATCCGTCCAACCCCCGGAAACTTTATCTATCAGCTCAGACATGCCCACTTCGTCGGCTCCGGCCTGTTTCGCTGCCTCGGCCGCTTCTCCGGAAGCAAATGCAATAACTGTCACATCCTTGCCTGTGCCGTGCGGCAGCGTAAGTGTTCCCCGCACCGAGTTCTCCGACTTTTTGGGATCTATTCCCAGCCGGACTCCAAGCTCCATGGTTTCATCAAAGCCGGCGTGCCCGGCGTCCTTAAGAAAAGCGACAGCGTCTTCAATCGCAACTGTCCCGTCGGGCGCCTTCTTCAACATATCCTGGTATCTCTTACCGTGCTTAGCCATCCTGAATTCCTTTCGGATACTCCCGCTCAATCGGTTACTTCTATGCCCATGCTCCTGGCCGTTCCCGCAATTATCCTGGCCGCGGCTGCTTCGTCGCTTGCGTTCAGATCCTTTTCCTTAGTTTTAGCGATTTCAGCCAGTTGATCTTTCGTTACCTTGCCCACCTTCTCAAGATGCGGCGTTCCGGATCCCTTCGCAAGACCCGCAGCCCTTTTCAAAAGAAAAGCGGCTGGCGGCGACTTGGTTTCAAACGTAAATGACCGGTCCTGGTAAACTGTTATAATAACCGGCAAAACCATGCCGGACTGATCCTGCGTCGAAGCATTAAATGCTTTGCAGAATTCCATTATATTTATGCCTGCCTGGCCCAGGGCCGGACCTACCGGCGGAGCAGGATTCGCCTGCCCGGCCGGAATCTGTAATTTAATAGTACTTATTATCTTCTTAGCCATTGCTTATGCCTTTGCGCAACAATGTTTACAAAATCGGGAGAGCTACTCTCGCTCAACCTGCCAGTATTCAAGTTCCACCGGAGCCGATCTGCCGAAAATGGCTACTGACACCTTCAGCTTGCCCTTGTGGGGATCAACTTCCTCAACAACACCGGAAAAGTTAAGAAACGGCCCGTCCACTATCTTCACGCTCTCGCCGGGTTCAAACTCAACCTTCGGCTTGGGCTTCTTCTGCTTCTCCTCAACCTGGTTAAGTATCGACTCAACCTCCTCCGGCGGCAACGGCACAGGCCTGTCACCACCAACAAAACCTATAACACCGGTCGTATCTTTGAGAAAACTCCACGTGGCCGCAACAACGTTTCCATCGTCGTCATACAACGCCACCTCCGCCAGAATATACCCAGGGAAAAACTTCCGGGTAGTCGTCGACTTGACCCCTTTCTTCACTTCAGTGACGCGCTCGGTGGGAATGATGACCTGACCAATGTATTCATCCATCTCCTCCTGCTCGGCACGTCGTTTCAGACTTTCCCTGACCTTCTGCTCCTGGCCTGTTAGCGTATGTATGACAAACCACTGCTTCTGCACATCTCACCTCAACTTACCGGAATCAAAAACCTCAACAACATTAGCAGAAACTTATCACTCACACCGACGAAACCAGCAAGCAACAGAACCGCTACAACTATTACAGTCGTGGATTCAGCAAGCTCGCTCCGGCTGGGCCAGTTTGATTTCTTCATCTCAAGAACAGTTTCAGCTATCACCTGCTGAATCCTCGAGATTATGCCTTTCTTCTTCTGCTTTCCTTTCGCCACCGCAGCTTCTCCCGCTTTTTTCCCGGCTTTGTCGCCGGAAAATTATGTCCCCGCTCAATATTCTACCCGGAAAACACTCCATGCTCAGCCCCGGAGATAATTCCGCCGCTCTCATAACTGGCAGGCCAGGAGGGACTCGAACCCCCAACCACCGGTTTTGGAGACCGGTGCTCTGCCAAGTTGAGCTACTGGCCTAGAGCCAGACTCAGCGTATTTCCTTGTGAACGGTCCGTTCTTTGTCAAACCGGCAATACTTCTTCATTTCCAGCCGATTCGTCATCGTCTTTTTATTTCTGGTCGTAGTGTAGTTGCGCCTTTTGCACTTCGTACACTCCAGTATGGCCTGCTCTCTCGGCATAGCTGATCCCGTCCCTCATCTTCACTCACGCCGGATTCAACCGACTCCTATTTTCTATTCGACAATCTTCGTGACAGTTCCGGCCCCGACCGTCCGGCCGCCTTCACGTATCGCAAAGCGCATCTTTTCTTCCATGGCGATCGGCTGTATCAGATCCACTTCCATGCTGATATTGTCGCCGGGCATAACCATCTCTACGCCTTCAGGCAAAGTAACATTCCCGGTTACATCCGTTGTCCGGAAGAAGAACTGAGGACGATATCCCTTGAAGAATGGTGTATGCCTTCCGCCTTCTTCCTTGCTCAACACATAGACCTCAGCGCTGAATTTGGTATGCGGAGTAATTGATCCCGGCTTCGCAAGCACCTGCCCGCGTTCCACCTGGTCCTTCTTGGTTCCACGGAGCAGTACCCCGATATTGTCGCCGGCCCGGCCTTCGTCAAGCAGCTTGCGGAACATCTCAACGCCGGTGGCCGTTGTCTGCTGAGTATCCTTGAGACCCACTATCTCAACGGGCTCACTTGTCTTAATAATGCCTCGCTCCACTCTGCCGGTAACAACCGTGCCACGTCCTTCAATCGAGAATACATCCTCTATAGGCATCAGGAAATCCTGGTCGATCGCGCGCACCGGTTCCGGGATCGCTGAATCCAGAGCCTCCATGAGTTCGCCAATACATTCGCAAGCAGGATCATCCGCCGACTCAACCTTAGTGGCGGAGAGTGAGTCACCTCTGACTATCGGTATGTCGTCACCCGGATAATCATATTTCGAAAGCAACTCCCTGACTTCCAGCTCCACCAGATCCAGCAACTCGGGATCATCCACCAGGTCCACCTTATTAAGGAATACCACTATGGCGGGCACGCCAACCTGACGGGCCAGCAGGATATGTTCCCGTGTCTGCGGCATGGGACCGTCCGCTGCGCTCACAACCAATATCGCCCCATCCATCTGGGCCGCGCCGGTTACCATATTCTTGACATAGTCCGCGTGCCCCGGGCAATCCACATGAGCATAATGACGCTTGTCTGAACTGTATTCCACATGAGATGTGGCAATAGTTAGAATCTTTGTAGCATCACGGCGTCCATGCGCTTCAGATGCCTTCGCGACTTCGTCATATGCGATGAAATCGCTCTTGCCTTTCAGGGACTGCACCTTCGTGATAGCCGCAGTCAATGTGGTCTTGCCATGGTCAACATGACCAATCGTCCCTACATTCACGTGCGGCATAGTCCGTTCAAATTTTTCTTTAGCCATCTCAGTCTTCCTCCAACTTTTTCTTCTTTATGAGTTAATCCCCATTTGTACCCGTGGAGCCCATGAGCGGGTTTGAACCGCTGACCTCATCCTTACCAAGGATGCGCTCTGCCAACTGAGCTACATGGGCGGCTGTCCCGCTCCTCGTCCTGCCGTATCAACCCAGCCTGTACGGCAAAAACAACAGAGCGTAACGCCACCACCGCCTACATGAGCGCAAGCGCCACTCTGTTGTCTCAAAGAGATATTAAAAATGTTTATTCGCTAAGCTAAATACCACAAAAATCGCGTAATATTACCAGACACGGGGACGCTGTCAAAGGGTTTTTTACAAGAAAATAAACTTTTTTTTGAATGCTTTTTCAAAAGAAAAGAATTAACGGCTGCTGCGGGGTCACATATTGTCCGCCACTACCCGTCCGAACTCGCTGCACTTGACCTCTTTAGCATCATCCATCATGCGCGCAAAATCATAGGTTACCTTCCCTGCCTTTATTGCCGCGCCCATACCCTTCAAGACAAAATCCGCGGCTTCGTTCCACCCAATGTGCCTGAGCAGCATCTCGCCGGACAGTATCAAAGAACCCGGATTGACTTTATCCTGCCCCGCATATTTCGGCGCTGTTCCATGCGTGGCTTCAAATAGCGCCACGCCGCTTTCGTAATTTATATTTCCGCCGGGAGCTATGCCTATGCCCCCCACGCAAGCGGCAAGGGCGTCCGAAATATAGTCGCCGTTAAGGTTCATAGTGGCAATCACGGAGTATTCTCCAGGACGCGTGAGTATCTGCTGAAGAAAGGCGTCGGCAATAACATCTTTAATTATAACCTTGCCCGCCGGAGGTTTTCCCAGCCCTCCGGGAGAGTCATGGCAGTCTTCGGCGACCACTGCCACATCGGACATTTCCCGCCTCACAAGATCCTGCCCCCACTTCTTGAAGCCGCCCTCTGTATACTTCATTATGTTGCCCTTATGAACCAGTGTTACGCTTGGAAGCCCGTTGGTTGCCGCATAGTTTACCGCTGCCCTTATGAGCCTTTCCGAACCTTCGCGCGAAACAGGCTTTATGCCTATAGACGATGTATCGGGAAAACGAATAGATGTCACGCCCATTTCACCCCGAAGAAAATCAACCACCTTGGCGGCTTCCGGTGTTCCCGCATCCCACTCAATACCGGCATAGATGTCTTCGGTATTCTCGCGAAAAACCGCCATCCGAGTAAGATCCGGCCTCTTGACCGGCGTGGGAACTCCTTCGAACCATCGAACAGGACGCAGACATACATAGAGATCAAGTCTCTGCCTCAGGCTTACATTTAAAGACCGGATTCCGCCGCCCACTGGCGTGGTAAGCGGGCCCTTGATGGCAACTCTATAATCTCTTATTGCCTGGAATGTTTCCTCCGGCAACCAGACATCCGGACCGTATACACGGACGGCTTTTTCTCCGGCAAAAATCTCCATCCACTGAATGCTGCGCTCGCTTCCGTAAGCTCTTTCCACAGCCGCATTCCATACAGTCATGGCCGCAGCGGTAATATCAGGGCCGATACCGTCGCCTTCTATATAGGGTATTACCGGATGGGCAGGAACCTTCAGCATCCCGTCGGGACCTGCTTCAATCTTCTCGCCTTCGGCAGGCACTTGTATTTTATTATATTTCATTTCCCTATTCACTTTCCAACTCAATGCGCCGGCGCATACGCTATCGGGTTCATCATCTGTTTGCTTCCGCCATCCGCACGTAATTCAACAATCCTCCGGCCAGCATTATGGCCCGTTCTCTCGAACTGAGGTCAATGCTAACAGCAATGTCAACTCCCCTGCTGAGGTTTCGCAGAATCAGGCCTCCTCCAGACTTAAGGCAGTCTATTACCCCTTCAAATTCAAGGTCATCCCCCGATTCCACATTATCATAGTCCCTGGCATCTTTAAAAACAGAGGGCAATATGCCGAAATTGATAAGATTTGTTCTGTGAATCCTTTCAATGGATTTGGCCAGCACAGCTTTCACGCCCAGGCGCATCGGACACATCGCGGCATGTTCCCTGCTCGAACCCTGCCCGTAAGATTCACCGGCAATAATAAAATTGGCCGAGCCATTATCCATATTCTCTTTTGCCCTCAACACAAACCCGGGGTCAACACCTTCAAACACAAAACTGGCGTATTTTTCTATGTTGGACCTGTACTTGAGACGCGACCCGGCAGGCATAATATGATCAGTAGTTATTTTATCGCCAACTTTTATGGACGCAACCCCGCGTATCGTGTCGGCCGGTTCCCCGGCTAAGGGCACATCGCCTATACTCCCGCTCTTTTCAAGCTCAATAACGGAGCCGTCATCGGGCGGATATTCAAACATTGAATCGTCAACGTCGAAAATTTCAGGCATGCTTACGCTCGGATACTCCAGACCATCAACAGAAGCCGCTTCTGTGAAGCGGCCGTAAAGAGCTGTAAGCGCGGCAGTTTCCGGGCTGACCAGGTATATGCCGGCCGATGGCGTTCCCGATCTTCCCTCAAAGTTTCTATTCGAAGTGCGGACCGATACCGCGCCGGTTCCCGGCGATACGGAATTGCCTATACAGAACCCGCACGCGCTTTCCAATATCCGCGCGCCCGAATCCATCAATGTCGTCAAGAGGCCTTCTTTCGTTATCATTTTCAAAACCTGCCTTGAGCCCGGGGCAACGCCAAAACTTACCGATGGATGAATGCGCCTGCCTTCGAGAATCTTTGCAACAGTCTTCAGGTCCCTGTAAGAAGCATTCGTGCAAGAGCCGATAAGAACCTGGTCAACCCTCGTCCCGCTCAGCGAAGCAACGGTCGCAATGTTTCCCGGCGAATGCGGCGTGGCTGCCAGCGGCTCCAACCCGGAAAGATCTATTTCCACTTTTCTTTCGTAAGTTGCGTCTTCGTCGGCCTTGAGTTCTCTCCACATATGCCCTCGGCCCTGCGCCTCTAGAAAAGCTTTGGTGCGCTCGTCGCTTGGAAATACCGAGGAAGTTACTCCGCATTCGGCTCCCATATTGGCAATCGTCGCGCGTTCAGGGACGTCCAGTTTTGCGACAGCATCGCCCACATATTCAAAAACGGTTCCCACGTTTCCCTTTGTCCCGAATATTTCAAGCGTCTTGAGTATGATGTCTTTTGCAGAAACCCAAGGTCGCAGCGATCCTTTCAGTTCAATTTGCGCTACCTGCGGCATTGTCACGTAAAATGGTCTGCCACCCATCGCCGCGGCAACATCAATTCCTCCAGCCCCGATAGCAAGCATCCCTGCGCCACCGCCAGTAGCCGTATGAGAATCCGAACCAAGCAACGTCTTTCCCGGCGCTCCGAACCTTTCGAGATGAATTTGATGGCAAATGCCATTGCCCGGACGTGAAAAGATGGCCCCGTATTTGGCCGCTGCGCTCCTGAGAAATGCGTGATCATCGGCGTTTTCAGGCCCGACTTGAACGGTATTGTGGTCAATGTAACTTACAGCAAGTTCATTTCTAACCCGGTCAAGACCCATTGCCTCAAATTCAAGATAGGCCATGGTGCCGGTGGCATCCTGCGTCAAAGTATGGTCAATCTTTAAGCCTACTTCACAACCGGCTTCCATCTTTCCTTCAACCAGATGTTCGGCAATGATTTTCTCTACAATTCCTTTTCCCATTATTTCTCCTCCCAAAAAGGGCGGGTTGCGTCTCGCAAAAAGAAGGGCCGATTGCGTCTCACAAGAAAACGAGATGCTCCCCGTCCCTACTGGCGGTCTATTTTTTTCTGTGGCTGCCGGGCACATCGCTTATAACAGTTTCATGCGCGTCGGGAAGCAGCCCGGGATAATCAAGAGTATAATGAAGTCCCCGGCTTTCGTTCCTCAATTGTGCGCTGCGCACAATAAGTTCGGCCACCGCTGCAATGTTCCTGAGCTCAAGGATATCAACAGTAAGCAGATAATCCAGGTAATACTCTCGAATCTCCTGCCTGAGGGTTCGTATCCTTCTCCCGGCGCGCTCCAGGCGCTTACTGCTTCTGACTATTCCCACGTAGTCCCACATGCAGGTGCGCACCTCGTTCCAGTTGTGTTCAACCACAATCGCTTCATCGCTCGATACAGCCCCGCCTGTTTCCCACTGGGGAAATTCCGGCAGATCTCCCGGAAAATAATCTGCGTCCCTGGCCTCGGCCATAAGGTGAGAACATACCAGGGCCTCAAGAAGCGAATTGCTTGCAAGCCTGTTGGCGCCATGCAACCCTGTGCAGGCGGCCTCCCCGCATGCCAACAACCCCGGGATGCTTGTTCTGCCGTCTACACCGGCGTCTATGCCTCCGCAAAAATAGTGAGCCGCAGGCACAACAGGAATAAGATCGCATGCCATGTCTATTCCGAAACTCTCACAGGTGCGATAAATATTCGGAAAACGGCTCATGAGAAACTCTTTGCCTCTGCGCCTTATGTCCAGGTAAACACAATGCAGACCCGAAACCTTCATTTCCCTGTCAATAGCCCTTGCGACAATATCACGGGGGGCAAGTTCAGCTCTTGAATCATATTCCTTCATAAAAGCCCTGCCCCTGCCGTCAAGAAGGACAGCCCCTTCTCCTCTTACAGCTTCGCTTATAAGAAAAGACTTGGCTTCAGGATGATACAGGCAGGTGGGGTGAAATTGAATAAACTCCATATTCTTAATCCTCGCGCCCGCCCTCCACGCCATTGCAACCCCGTCCCCGGTGGCAATATCCGGGTTGCTGGTATATAAATATACCTTTCCGCCCCCGCCGCTTGCCACCACGGTACATGGCGCGCGCACAGCAAAAACTTCAGAGCTTTTGCAATCAAGAACATAAGCGCCAACACAACGGTTTTCTCCGGATACCCCAAGCCACCCTGTTGTTATGAGATCAATCACCATGCATCTCTCGTTAATAACAATGTCTGGTGACTCCTGGACACGCTCCAGCAAAACTTTTTCAACGCTCTGGCCAGTTACATCCCCGCTGTGCAGAACACGCCTTTTAGAATGACCGCCCTCTTTGCCGAGATCATATCCGCCGCTGGGAACATCTTCTCGTTCCGTAAAGCTCATTCCCAGATTCTCCAGTTCGGCTATCCGCTTTGGCCCTTCTTCAACAACCTTCCTTACAACATCCGGATCGCAAAGGCCGGCGCCCGCTTCCAGTGTGTCTTCGATGTGCCTGTCAAAACTGTCACCGCGCCCCATTACGCACGCAATCCCTCCCTGAGCATAATTCGTGTTGCTTTCAGCGCTGTCTTTCTTGGTCACAACAAGCGCCCTGCCCTTTTTAGACAGGTGAAGCGCCGACATGAGTCCGGCAATTCCGCTTCCAATGATAAAATAATCAACATCTATGGTTTTCATAAACGACAACCGTTTTTTTCGGCTGGACAGCAAGTCTGCTTCTCTGCATAGTCCACTTAGGCATGAAACCTTTCCGGTTAAACAGGAACAGGCAAATGCCGGTTAAATCCTTAAACCAGCGAATCTATGTGGAGATAGAGTTATGATCAAGGCAAAAGTAGTCGGAGCCTGCGGCTTCGGCGGAGTCGGAATTATTGAACTTCTGCGACAGCATCCCAAAGCAGAGGTCTCGGCCATTGTAGACATTGAAAACAACGGCAAGACCATGGGCGAGGTGTTTCCCCATCTCGCCGGCTTCTGCGATCTGCCGATTCTGCCCCCGGAAGATCCCGCTGCACAAAGCGGTTACGATGTCGTTTTCATGGCAACCCCAGATAGAGCGGGGATGAACCTGGCCCCGGCAGAAGTCGGGCAAGGAGCAAAAGTGGTCGATTATAGCGGTGATTTTCGGTTCAATAACGAAGAAGCATACGCCGACTATGCCGGTAGAATCGGGCTTGACCCAGTCCACGCCTGCCCTGAACTCCTCGCCAGAAGCGCATACGGACTTCCCGAATTGCAGAAGGAGGCCATAGACTCGAAAGCGCAGATAGTAGGCAATCCGGGTTGTTTCGCTGTAAGCTCAACTCTCGGACTCGCACCCGCGGTAAAAAGCGGGCTCATATCCCTGGACAGCATGATCTGCGACTGCAAGACCGGCGTTTCCGGGGCCGGAAGAAAAGCCAGCGAAACTTTTCATTATCCGGCCAGGCACGAGAACATGAATGCTTACCGTCTGTCCGGACATCAACATGTCTGCGAGATAGAACGAGAACTGGGAACACTTGCAGGTGAAAGCGTGAAAATCACGTTTACAGCCCAGGTCGTTCCGCTATGCCGCGGCATAATGTCCACTGTTTACGGAAAACTCCGGAATAACGCTTCCGCCGAAGAAGCCTTCAACGTCTATGCCGAGTTCTATAAAAACGCACCTTTTGTCCGGGTCTACAACGCGGCCTCACAGGTGGGAACAGTTCATGTGCGTGGAACAAATTTCTGCAACCTGGTTATAAGTGTCGACGAAAGGACCGCACAATTGCGCGTGGTCTCCTACATCGACAACCTCGTCAAAGGACAGGCAGGTAACGCGCTACAGAACATGAACATCCTTTTCGGGTTGGCTGAAACCACAGGCCTGAATAGACCGGGAATGTATCCCTGACAGGCCACCAAAAATCAGCAATTCTAATCATGGACTCTTCCGACATGCTGACTCGCCAAAACACCAGCGAGTCCACTCTGCTCCCCGCCCTCTATACAGGAACTACCCCGCATCCGTCTCTCCTCTTTTTCCCGGATCTCCGGCTTTTGCCGCACAACACGCTGGGGTGGCAACGTAATAATGAGAATTGCTGACACACCTTCCCCTTGACCAGCGAACAGGTTTCTGGGATATTTAAAAGTTAAACAGGAGCACAACAAATGCAATATATACCAACTTTGATAAACAACTTTCCAACAATCCGGAAAAAAGCTTTTGCATGGAAAAGCAGCCCTTCTATAGGCAGAATGGCGCTGGCAGGAGCAGTAACGGCCTGCGCCACAGGTCTTATGGCACAGATCCGAATTCCGCTTCCTTTGACCCCCATCCCGCTGACCGGCCAGACCTTTGCTGTCCTTCTAGCCGGAGCGCTTCTGGGCAGAAAGTTGGGAGCGCTCAGCATGGGTATGTACATGTTTGCAGGCGCAGCAGGAATTCCTTGGTTTGCAGGCGCAGCAGGCGGCCTTGCCGTGCTCACGGGACCAACCGGCGGATACATAGCCGGTTTTGTCCTTGCGGCCCTGTTCGTCGGCGCCATGGCTGATCGTTTTCCCCTTGCGCGAAAATTCTGGCCCATGGCCGGCATCATGCTTGCCGCGGATTATCTTCTTATTCACGGTCTAGGAATTTTCCAGTTCGGACTCTGGAGCATCTGGATCAGCGGACAGCGCTCAGGCATCAGCGAGCTGCTGATAAAAGGAACCCTGCCTTTTCTGGCTGTTGACGCAATAAAGATCCTGGCAGCCGCAGCAGTTGCATCCGCCCTGCTCCAGAAAAGCGACCAGACATAATACGGTCAAAGCCAGTGACCCGACTTCGCCCAGGTGGCTTCGGCGGGCGTTGCCAATGACCCGACGCAGACTGACTTTCTCCTTGCATTTTCTCTTCCCTGAGGCTAATCTTTAATAAATAGCCATCATTGATATGGGGGCGACACGGTTTCGACGTGATGGTTGAAGCTGTGGTTGCGCGTCGAGGACTCCTGGTTGG